>CABQCN010000140.1 GCA_902462635.1 uncultured Oscillospiraceae bacterium | reverse complement strand
GCAATCTTCCGGCCGGAATTTTTAAACAGAGTGGATGAAATCATCGTATTCAACAGCCTTTCCAAAGACAGCCTGAAAACGATTGCCAAAATCATGATGGAGGAAATTTCCGCGGAATGCCGCGATAAAGGAATCCGCCTGGAGGTGGCCGGCGCCGTTTATCATTATCTTGCCGAAAACGGGTATAATGAGAAATACGGCGCGCGTCCGCTTCGCCATCTCATCCAGAAGAAGATCGAAGATGAACTCTCCGAACTGTTCTTGCTGGGAAAGATCCGCGAAGGCAGCAGCGTGAAGGCAGAGATTGACGACAAAGGCGAGGTTATATTGAAGTGAGTCCGGTGAACGATACCCATGAAACAAAGTACGCAGAAGATACGATTGCGGCAGTCAAACAATGCATTGAGAAAGAGTTGGCGCACTTGAAACTCCGCAGGGAGAACATCCTGGAAGAACGGAAGTATTTTAACGATTATTTTAACGAGTTGAAAGACGACGAGAAGAAAGATCTTCTGGATAACGAGCTGCTGGATACGAACGCATACGCATATTCGCTGCAGCTTTTGGCGCGGCTCGGCAAACAGCTGAAGGAGCCGTATTTTGCGGGTTTTGTTTTCGCGGAGGATCCGGAAGAAGGAGCCGCGGAAGATTCGGAGCGCTATTATCTGAGCATTCATACGCTGCGCGATCCGCAAACAGGCGCGATTATAACGACGGATTGGCGCGCGCCGATTGCTTCCCTGTACTATGAATCGGAGCCGGGCCATACGTATTTTACGGCGCCGGCGGGGAAAATAAGCGGTACGCTTTTGCAGAAAAGGCGCTATATATTTAAAGATGGCAGGCTTGTGAAATATTCCGAGATCGGCATGCCGTCCGACGACGAGGTTTTGTGCGATGTATTGAGCCAAAATTCGGATACGCATATGAAAACGATCCTGCAGACGCTGCAGAAGGAACAATATAAAATCGTGCGCGACTATATCGAAGGAATCTCCGTGATCCAGGGCTGCGCCGGCAGCGGGAAATCCTCTATCGCACTGCACAAAGCCGCATATGTGCTGTATGCGTTCCGCGACAAACTAAAGGACAGCTCCATGACGATTCTATCGCCGAACAGTGTTTTCTCTGAGTATATTTCTTCTGTATTGCCCGATCTGGGAGAAGAAAATATAGAACGCATTTTACCGGAAGACGTGATTTACGGAGTACTGCGGGACGTGGAAGGATATCGTTTTACGGACCGTCTGACACAGCAGGAGACGATCTGCACCGGATCGGCGGAGAGCGGAGGCTGCAGGCGGCTGGCTTCTTTTAAAGCGACCATGCGCTTCCGCGACTGTGTGTTGGAATATGTAAAATACTTGCGCGGCCATATTTTCCAGCCGGAAGACCTGTACCTGGATGAAGATCTGGGTACGAAAGTGGAAGCCGGCGTTTTAAAAGATTTATTTTATTCGCAGTATTCGGATCTCCCGATAATGAACCGTACCGCGGCGATCGCAAAATATATCGGAGAAAAATACGCCGTCAAAAAACAGGAAACACTGGAAAACATTCGGATGGAATTGAATTATATGATGATTTCATTATCCGTACAGGCGCTTTACCGCATGATGTATGTAGAAAATCCGGAAATCGCTGAATACGCACCGGGTCAGGATTCTTGGGAAGACGCCTGCGCGGCGGCAGTTTTATATCTTGTTTTGTATGAACCGGAAAGCGCGGGGCGTAAATTTTATCTGATTGCGGACGAGGCGCAGGATTTTACGCCGATCTATCTGGAACTGCTGCGCCACGTTTATAAAGGCGCGAATATGCTGTTCGTAGGGGATCTTAACCAAAAAGTGTTTGGAAATAAAGGAAATTATGTGTCGGACATCAAAAAGATCATTCGGCGGCGGCCGTTCCGGACGTACCAGCTCGATACGAATTATCGTTCGACGGCACAAATCGTGGAATATGCTGCGCGTTATTTAAAGGAGAAGGAAGCGATCCGCTGTGTGCGGGAAGGAAACGTTCCCGAAGAAACAGAAGTTTTCGATTCTGCGGAAGCAGGCGCGGCGGCGAAAGAATATATTTTACGCATGGTCGGGCAGGGATACGAAAATATCGCGGTGATCTGCCGCAGCGCGGCGGCGGCCTCCGAAATCGAACCGAACATCCGTCTGGAATATACCGTATCGTCTAAAATCAATTTCCGGGTATTGCCGCTGTATCTGGCAAAAGGGTTGGAATATGACTGCGCGGTTCTGTGGGATATTCCGGAGGAATTGATGTATACGGCTTGCACGCGCGCAATGCATGAATTGTTCGTAATCAAAAAGGGTGGGGCGGATTGAGCTATTCTTCTGAACTGAAAAATCGTCTGATATCATCGGAAATCAAAGCGGGCGCTCCTGCTGCTGCGGAACTTTTCGCCGCCCTGCTCATGAATTCCGGTGATGTTTTTCTGTCTGCTGATAAAAATTATATTCGCAGGATCAATGCGCTGATTCTCAAAAGCGGGAAACGTGCTTTCCGGAAAAGAGTTTTTTATCAAAAGAACAAACGGGGGATCTTTTTATGGGGTTCGGAGGTGCTTTGGAGCGGAACGCAGGAAGAACCCGGACGGATCCGGAAACCGAGCTGCGCCGCAGCCTTTTTGCGGGGCTGTTTTATCCGCCGCGGATACATAACGCCGCCCGACCGGCCGGCGCGGGTCGATATTTCTTTTCAAAACGACGAGGCTATGGCGGTTTGCCGGCAGGCGTTGGAGGAATGCGGCGTCCGGTATAACACGACAAAGCGCAACGGGAACGACGTAATATATATTAAAAGCGTCGAAAGCGTTTCTGATTTTCTCGCGCGGATCGGCGCGGTGGGGGCGATGCTGGAATTTGAAAACAGCAGGATTCTCAAAAAATATAAAAATGAGGTAAACCGCGTTACGAATTGCGATAACGCCAACCTGGACAAGACGGTGTCCGCCGCGATGCGGCAGGCCGCGCTGATTTCGGATTTCATGAAGACGGCGGCCTTTGAAACGCTTCCCGAACAGTTGAAGGAGATCGCGCGCTTGCGCGTAGAAAACGAATCGTTGAGTTTCAAAGAACTCGGCGCGCTTCTGACACCCGTTCTTGGAAAATCCGGCGTAGCGCATCGTTTGAAAAAAATAGAAAACATTGCCAATAATGTAAAATAAACAGCCCGAAAAATATTTTGTCGATTTATTTCCCGGAAGTGGTTATTTCCCGGGAAATAATTGTATGATGATTCCCGTACACGCAATGAATACGTGAAAGGATCACGTATAAAACGAAGGAGGACATACCAATGAAATTTGAACTGGCAAAGAGCGGAAATCTGCTCATTGTACGGGTTGCCGGAGAACTCGACCATCATTTTGCAGATGAAATAAGAATGAGAATAGACGCGGAAATTATGAAACCGCCGGTGAAAAATATATTATTTGATTTCAATAATTTAACCTTTATGGACAGCTCGGGGATCGGAATGATCATGGGGCGGTATAAAAAGATTAAAGCATTAGGCGGCAAAGCATGGATTATCTGTAATAATCCGAATGCGACAAGAATATTGGAAATGTCCGGCGTTTTTAAATTCATCGAAAAATGCCGCGATGTGCATGACGCTGTGTAACGGAAAGGATTGAGACATCATGAACGATAACGCATATAAAAACAATAAAAAGGAAATAAACAGGCTCCGCGCGGAATTTTGTGCGAAATCATGCAATGAAGGACTTGCAAGGTCGATTGTCAGCGCCATGGCGGTACAGATCGATCCTACGCTCGACGAATTGTCCGACATCATTACCGCCGTCAGCGAGGCTGTAACGAACAGCATCATCCACGGATACGGGAAGAGCCAAGTGCCGCGGGAAAAATGCCTGATCGAAATGGAATGCTTCCTGTACCGGGACGCAATCGAGGTCGTCATAACGGACCGGGGCTGCGGAATCGATGACATTGCGAAAGCAAGAGAACCGCTTTATACGTCCTCTCCGGAAATGGAACGCTCCGGAATGGGTTTTACCATCATGGAGTCGTTCTCGGATCATTTCAGCGTAGAATCGGAGGTGGGCAAGGGAACGGTCATCAAGCTGTTTAAAATCTTTCAATCTGTCGGCGCAGCGGAGGACGGTGGTGATAATCTGTGCGAAAATATGACGACACAGCCGTAAAGGAACTCATCAAAACGGTTCAAAACGGCAGTGACGCAGAAAGCAACGCAGCACAGAAAGAAGTATACGAAGATAATATAGGACTTATATGGAGTGTCGTAAAGAGATACATGAATAAAGGAACCGAAGCAGATGACTTGTTCCAGATCGGATCGATCGGGCTGATCAAGGCGATCCGAAATTTTGATTTGAATTATGACGTTTGTTTTTCGACATACGCCGTCCCCATGATTGCGGGTGAAATCCGCAGACATCTCCGGGACGAGGGACCGCTCAAGGTATCGCGGTCCGTGAAAGAGCTTGGATTTAAAATCAGAGCGTATGTCGAGGAATCGGAAAGAAAATATTTTAAGGAACCTCCGATCTCGGAAATTGCCGAGGCGCTGAATGTGGAGCGGGAAGAGATCATTATGGCGATCGAAGCGGCGCGCACCCCGGAATCTATTTATACGGCGATCGACGAAAGTTCTCCGAATCCGGAATATCTCATCGACAAATTGACGCGATGCGAAGATGGGGAAAATATGGGATACGAACGGCTCCTGGATAAAATTTCTATTGAGAAAGCAATGGAGGAGCTTGACGAACAGGAAAAGACGATTATCAAGCTGCGGTATTACAGCGATCTGACACAGGCCAAGATTGCGGAACAGCTTGGAATTTCTCAGGTGCAGGTATCGAGAATGGAGAAAAAGATATTGATAAAGATGCGCAAAAAGCTTAGCAATCTGTAAAAATATGCATAAAAAGAGCTATATATGAAACAATATCTCCGTAATGGCATATAAATGGAGGTATTAAAATATATGAGCGACAATCTCAATAAGCTTACGAAAGAAAAGTATACCGAGATGACGGATAAATATTCCAAAAAATCCGG
>CABQCN010000139.1 GCA_902462635.1 uncultured Oscillospiraceae bacterium | reverse complement strand
CATTGAAGTCCACGGTACAGACATTGTATACCGCATCCGCCATCTGACTTGCGATAAATCTTTCATAAATCAATTTATATAGTTTATACTGATCGCCGGTAAGTTTTTCTTTGATATCCTGCGGCTGGTATTCCACATGCGCCGGCCGAATCGCTTCGTGCGCATCCTGCGCCGCGTTTTTATTTTTGTAAATTCGTTTCTGCGCAGGCAGATAAGTTTCGCCGAATTCCCGTATGATATGATCCTTGGCCGCTGCCGCTGCCTCGTCGGAAATACGCGTGGAATCCGTTCGGATATACGTAACGAGACCGGTAGGACCGCCGGTTCCGACATTGACGCCCTCATAGAGCGATTGTACGACCGACATGGTTTTCGAAGCAGTAAAGCCAAGTTTCCGCGAAGCTTCCTGCTGCAAAGTGCTCGTAATAAAGGGAGGCGCCGGCGATTTTTTCTTTTCTGCCGTTTTAACGGAAGAAACGATGAAATCTTTATTTAAAACATCCTGATATACCTTGTCCGCTTCTTCTTTTGTTTTTAATTGACATTTCTTTCCGTTCTCACCGTAATATTTCGCAGAAAAATAATTCGATTTCGCGGGTTTGTCTTTCCCGGTATCTTTTAAAAGGTCCGCGGTGATCGACCAGTATTCCTGCGGGATAAACGTTTCGATTTCTTCTTCCCGGTCACAGATCAGCCTCGTTGCGACAGACTGTACGCGTCCCGCGCTCAGGCCTTTTTTTACTTTTTTCCATAATACGGGGCTGATCGAATACCCGACGAGCCGGTCCAGTACACGTCTGGCCTGATAGGCGTCTACCAATTCCATATCGATTTTCCTCGGCTCCTTAAAAGCCTCTGTAACAGCATTCTTTGTTATCTCGTTAAAGGTGACGCGGCAGATCGCATTTTCGTCGATATCGAGTATTTTCGACAGATGCCAGGAGATTGCTTCCCCTTCCCGGTCCGGGTCGGTTGCGAGGAATATTTTGTCCGCGTCTTTCGCATCTTTTTTGAGGGTTTTAATCAAATCGCCCTTTCCCCGTATATTCATATACTGCGGTTTGAAATCATTTTCTATATCGATCGCCAGCTTGCTCACGGGCAGATCCCGCAAATGTCCGGCGGAAGCTTCAACTTTATATTTCTTTCCTAAAAATCTTGCGATTGTTTTCGCTTTCGCAGGCGATTCCACGATAACCAGATATCCGGACATAAATCACTCAGCCTTTCAAATTTTCAATGCCCTTTATAATAAACACAAATATTCAAAATGTAAAGCTTATTCTTTCATAAGCCGATACGTGCCATCCAGGGCTTTTGTAACAATACCTTTAATTTCAAGCATTGTCAAGGCACTTAATATACAAGCCGCGCTTCGGTCCGCATCGCGTATAATTTCGCTGACATGACAGCAGCCGCGCTGCAATGCAGCAGCTGCCGCCGCTTCCGCATCCGTAAGACCGTTGATCCAGCCGCACGTTTCGGACAGCGCTTTCGGTCCCTTGATGCCGTAATCTTCCAGAATATCCAAATAAGAAGTGACGCACATTCCCTGTGTTTTGATCAGGTCGTTGCATCCTGCCGATGTTTCGGATGTGATATTTCCAGGGATGGCATATACCGTCCTGCTTTGTTCGAACGCTCTGTCCACCGTAATCATCGCGCCGCTGCTTTTCGCTGCTTCCACGATCAGCGTTCCGAGCGCCAGACCGGATATGATTCTGTTCCTGGCCGGAAAATTGGCTTTAAACGGCGGCGTGCCGGGCGGATATTCGGAAAGGACGCAGCCTTCCCGACAAATTTTCTCATATAATTTTTTGTGTTCCTGCGGGTAGACGACATCCGCGCCGCCGCCTAGAACCGCGACCGTATATCCGCCGCCGGAGAGCGCGCCTTTATGCGCCTCGCTGTCGATTCCGCGCGCCATTCCGCTTACGATCCCGATTCCGTTTTGTACCAGATGTTTTGAAAACAAAAACGCATTCGTTCTTCCGTACGGCGTACAATTTCGGGAGCCGACGACGGCAAGCAGACGATCCGAATCGATTCCCGCTTCGGACGGAAGCTTGCCTTTATAATAAAGCACCGGCGGTTTATTGATGATCTGATATAGATTATACGGATAATTAGGGTCATCCGCAGTAACGACGCGGATTTCCTGTTCCCGACATTTTTTATAAATATTATGAGCCTTTTCGCGCAGCGAAGCATCTGTCAGTCTGCGGATTAATTTTTCTTTCAGCGTATTCGGTATTTGTCTTTGCAAAGAAGCTTTCCAGGCATTCTCCAGCGTGCCGTATTCTTTTAATAATATATCCGTGACGACATAATTCGGTTTTCCGAGAAAAGAAAGCCAAATCCACAGAACCGTTCTGTTTATTTCCATTCAGCCGCCTCCTGAAAATAAGAACCCAGAAACCGGTATTGGATCGCCTCCGCCGTATCCGATTCCGTAATCCGTTCCCGAAGTTCCAGATCCGCAATGGTTCTTGCCGTTTTCAAAATTTTATCATAGCCGCGCATACTTGTCCCTGCGGTATCTGCGGCGGCCTTCAGCAGCGCTTCACTGCTTGCGTCGAGTTTACAGTATCGCTTCACCATGGCGCCGTGCATCTTGCCGTTTAAACATACCGATTCATTCCGGTATCTGTATTTCTGAAATTCCCTGGCCGCAATAACACGGCGGCGAATCGTTTCCGTGCTTTCAGTTTGCCGGTATTCCTGATTTTGAAAGGGAATCCGCCGAACCGGGACGTGTAGATCGATTCTGTCCAATATCGGTTTCGAAATTCTGGAGAGATAGTTTCTGGCCTGCAGCGCAGTACAGGAACAGGTTCCCCGTCCTTCCAGCAGTTTCCCGCATTTACATGGATTTGCAGCCGCAACAAGCAAAAAATCCGCAGGAAATTCCATACATTCCCCACATCTGGAGATCAAGATTCTGCCGCTTTCCATCGGCTGCCGGAGGCTTTGCATGACAGATCTGTCAAACTCCGCCAATTCGTCCAGAAATAAAATTCCTTTATGTGCCAAGCTGATTTCACCGGGGACAGGGCGCGGTCCGCCGCCGATCAGACCCGCTTTCGTACTGTCTGGATAAGCGGTCCGAAACGGCGCTTCCCGCATCAGGATGCCATCTTTGCGCAGCAGATTGCGGGCGCTGTAAACGGGCGCGACCTCCAGCGCTTCCTCCCGGGTAAGTTCCGGCAGGATTCCGGGCAGCCTGCTTGCAATCATTGTCTTTCCGCAGCCGGGCGCCCCGATTAATATCATATTATGGCCTCCGGCAGCTGCTATTTCCGCCGCCCGCACCGCTTGCTCCTGTCCTTTCACTTCTGAGAAATCGCCGTATTTATTTTGCCGGGCCGCGTACGGATTGCGGTTCTTCCAGGCGTTCCGCCCGTTTTCCAGTATTTCCGCCGCCTCCTTCAAACAGGATGCCGGATAAATCCTGCAGGATTCTACGAGCGCAGCTTCGTCCGCATTTTCCAGCGGCACCACACAGTTTCGGATCCCGCGCAGGGAGGCTTCCCGCACCATTGACAAAACGCCAGGTACCGGACGCAGAAAACCATCCAGAGACAACTCTCCGATAAAGCCGAACGTTTCAGTTCGGCCTTTCACAGAACCGACGCATTTCAAAATACCGACCGCGATCGCCAGATCGTAGCACGTTCCCTCTTTCCGAATTCCCGCGGGCGCAAGATTTACCGTGATTCTTCCCAGCGGAAACGGAAATTCCATGTTCTCCATCGCCGCGCGGATCCTGTCCGCAGCTTCCCGCACCGCCAGATTTCCCATGCCGATAATATCCAGAACCGGCAGGCCTTTTGATAAATTGATTTCGGCATCCACAAAAAATCCGTTGATACCGGACAAGCCGAATGTGTTGACATGTGCTACCATTTGATCCCTCCCCGATGGATTTCCCATCGGTATCATGGTAACAAATCCGGATTCTGACGAACAGCGTGGGCTTATTTACCGGGAAATAATCAGCTTTTATTTTCGCTGATGACTTTTGACAATTCCGCCATAAACGTATCCACGTCTTTAAACTGTTTATAAACCGACGCAAAACGGACGTACGCCACCTCGTCCAGTTCCTTCAGGCGCTTCATGATCATTTCCCCGATCTCCGTAGACTGTACTTCACGTTTCATGGTATTCAAAAGCTGCTGTTCCACATCCACGGCCAGATTCTCCGCCTGCTGCAGGGAAACGGGACGTTTTCCGCAAGCCTTCATGACACAGCTGATCACTTTATTCCGATCGTAGATCTGCCTGGAACCGTCTTTTTTAATCACCATAAGCGGCGTATCCTCTATTTTCTCATACGTCGTAAAACGGGAATTGCATTGGATACACTCTCTTCTTCTCCGGATCGCGCTTCCCTCCTCCGTCGGACGGGAATCGATCACTTTGTCTTCCATATGGCCGCAAAACGGGCATTTCATATTCCGTATACACTCCTCGACAAAATTATGTAAATTCAACCAGCATCGCGTAGCCGCCGGCCTCTTTTTTTATAATATAACTTTTTTCTCTTACTTTTTCAATACCCTCCGTGATTTCCGCTGCAGAGCGTTGCAAAAAATCACGTCCGCGCCCGAACCTGTCGCAGACCGTCATGTAACAGTTCCCCTCTCCGGCAAACGGAACGCGCAGCACCGCGTACACGTTATTCTCCGCGGCCGCATAATACGCCGCATCTCCCTCCGTCAATTCCGGGCATTCCCTGCGCAGGCAAGACAGCCCCGCAAACCACCGGATCATATCGAAATCCTGATTCCCCCACGGATACGTCCGCCGGTTGTCCGGATCCGTTCCGCCTTCCAGACACGTTTCATCTCCGTAATAGATCAGCGGCACGCCGGGAGAAGTGAACTGGAGCAAGGAATAACACCGTACCAAATCGCGCGCCAGACGCCGGTCGCCTTTTGTGATGCGCAGCATCGCCGTCATCAGACGTTCCACGTCGTGCGATCCCGTCATATTGACCTGCGCCAGGAAATTATGGCGCGGATAATTTTCCCGGATCGTTTCAAACGTTCCGACGACAGCGGCGGCAGACAGCGAGC
>CABQCN010000138.1 GCA_902462635.1 uncultured Oscillospiraceae bacterium | reverse complement strand
TCCTATAATCTGTCCTTCCGTAACTTTTTCGTAATTCACGACGTATAAATCGTTGATGCGGACGCTTGTGATACTGTCCGGATCTTCCGAACCGAATCCGTTCGAGTTGCTGATAATTGCGTATTCGCTGTCTTCCGCCAGAATCGTTACATATACATAAGAAACATAATTCGAACGGACGATGGCGATGCGCGCGGTGAGTCCGGCCGAATCCCATTCCGCCAACGCGCGTTTCGGTACTTTGATCCCTTCGCTGGAATCGACCACGATATCCGATTTTACGACGCGCTTCGAAATCGTGCCGGCGATACCCGTGGAAGATTTCATAAGAACGTATGTCTTATCCCCGTATCGGAGGAGTTCCTGTACCGTGGCGTCAATCGAAAATTCACGTCCGGATGCTTTGACTGCAACGGACTTCCCCTCCGAAAGCCCGGAATAATTGATTCCTGTGATGTCGGCCGCCAGATAATACGTTACATCCGGCGTAATTCTTGCCGCAACATCGTTTTCCCCCACATCCGCACCCACGGTATAACGCAGATCCGTGCTTCCGAAAGAAAGCGCCGACTCGGCGAGAAGATTTCCTGTTTCCCCTTTTTTATTGATATATTCCGTGATTGCCTGCGCCTTTCCGGAAGCATTCTGCGATTCGGAATCCGTATAGAAGGATACGACGCCCGCCTGCTGCGTCTTGACTTCGTGCATAGAATCGCCAAGGCGCGCGAGCACCGCGGCGCGTTCGTTCTTTAGTTCCGTAATATAGGCGTCCGCCGTTTCGGCATTCATCATGATATCGTTTTTCATCCGAAACAGACCATCCAGCTTTTTGATCAATTCCGGATAGGCGCTCATTCCGGCGGTATCACCGGACATTGCGGAAAGCAGATACGTCACTTCCCGGATCGTTTCATTCATGGAATTGATTTCTCCGGATTGCGTGCCTACATATGAAGACGCGCTCTGCGCCGTTGTGATTTTATCTTCGATATCACGGAGATTTTTGAGATCGTTTTCATATCCCGGTTTGACGACGTACGCAATTACGGCGCCCGCCGCCACGCGGTCGCCTTCGTTCACCGCCGCCACGAGTTTCCCGGAAAATCCCGCCGTTACGGCGGATTCGTCACGGATCATATGAATGTCCGCACTGAAAAAATTTTCGATCGTTCCCGTAGAAAGAAACGCCGTTTTCGGCATATTTTCATTTTCTTCTTTATTATATAAAATTATAAAAATCGTCCCCGCTACGAGCAGTAAGAAGAGAAGAACTTTTACCGCGGTCAGGATACTCTTTTTGCGTTTCGGAGAACGTTCGGAAATTCTGCGCTCGTGAGAAGGAAAGGATTCCGGCTGCGTTTTTTGCGCATAAGGCCGCTCTTGCGGCTTTTGACGGTGCTGCGGCTTTCCGGGCAATTCCCGCGGCCTGGTCTCGGTTTTTTGGGCATTCCCGGATCGGCCGTCCGGCTGCCGTGCGGCCGCCGGATTTGCGGATCGCCGCTCCGCAGCAGCCGGCGGCTTGGCCTTCGGTTTCTCGATTCTGTATCCGTAGCTGTCGTAACGCTCGGCGGAATTGCCATTTAGCTTGACCAGAGGCTTCGGCGTTTTTTTATCTTTTTTATCCTGACTTTTTCTTTTGTCGTCGCCGGCCATTACAGACTGTAAACCTCTTCGTCCCGCAATACCAGAATATCCGCCTGCCTCAAAATTTCGGCAGCCGATTCCGTATTTTCCACACGGAATATAACGAGCGCTTTATTTTGCGTCTTCCCAACGAACGCATAAATATAATCGACGCCGATTCCGTTTGTAGTCAGCGCTTCGAGCGCTTTGGAGAGCGCGCCGGGTTTATCGTCGATTGCGATCGCAAGAACCGGGGAGCTGCTTACGGTAAAACCATTCTCCCGGAGAACTTGCTGCGCATGGTCCGGATCGTTCACGATCAGACGCAGAATTCCGAAATGCGTTGTATCCGCTATGGATAAAGCGCTGATATCTATATTGTTTTCACCAAGAACTTTTGTGACATCCGCCAGCCGTCCGGCTTTATTCTCCAGGAAAACCGAAATTTGTCTTACACTCATGTTCACATGCCCCTTTCAGCTATTTTCTTTTCAATGGATTTCAGTATACCACAAAACAAAATGGGCTTCAATGCGGAACTTTCCATCAGTGGAGCTTACGCCGGTCTTCTACGCGTTTTGCCTTGCCCTCGCTCCGTGCAATCGTTTTGGGTTCTACGAGACGCACGCCGACGCTGATCCCGAGGACGCTGCTCAAACGGGCTTTTATTTTCCCTTCCAGATGTTCAATATTCTTGACGGAATCGGAGAAATACGCGTCCGTCATCTCCACCTGGACGTCCATAGTATCATGATTTCCTTTTCGATCGACGACAATCAAATAATGCGGCGCCGTTTCTCCCATTTCAAGAAGCACGCTTTCGATCTGCGACGGAAATACGTTTACGCCGCGCACGATCAGCATATCGTCCGTTCTGCCGCAAAGTCTGTGCATACGTGCGGTCGTTCTGCCGCAGGCGCAGGGTTCTGTCATCAGATAGGAAAGATCACGCGTCCGGTAACGGATCAGCGGAAATCCCTCTTTGGTAAGCGTCGTAAACACGACTTCACCCTGCTGCCCGTCCTGAACGGGTTTTCCGGTTTCCGGGTCGATGATTTCAACTAGGAAATGATCCTCCTGCACATGCATTCCGCACTGTTCCAGACATTCGCAGCTTACGGAAGGACCCATAATTTCACTGAGTCCATAGATATCGAGCGCTTTGATGCCGAGCTTCGTTTCCAGCTCCGCGCGCATTTCTTCCGTCCACGGTTCCGCACCGAACAAACCGGCTTTTAAATTGATATCGGCCGGACTGCCGCCGGAAGCATATAATTCTTCCGCAAGATAGAGTGCATAAGACGGCGTGCAGCAGATATAGTCCGGCCTGAAATCTTTCAGGATCGTTACCTGCCGCGCCGTATTCCCGGAAGACACCGGGATAACCGCGCAGCCGATTTTCTCCGCGCCGTAATGCGCGCCGAGTCCGCCCGTAAACAGACCGTATCCATAGGCGACATGGACGACGGAACTGCGCTGCGCGCCGGCCCCGGTCAGGCTTCTTGCCATACATTCCGCCCAGATATCGAGGTCCCGCGCCGTATAGCCTACAACCGTCTGCTTTCCGGTCGTTCCGGAAGACGCGTGGATCCGGTTGATGTCGGACATCGGAACGGCAAACATACCGAAAGGATAGGTATCGCGCAAATCCTGCTTTACCGTAAACGGGAGCTTGACGATATCCTCCACGGTCCGGATGTCGCCCGGTTCTACCCCTGCGGCAATCATTTTCTCACGGTAATGGGGAACATTGTTATAGACTCTGTCCACCAGCTTCTGCAGCCGCCGCGACTGGAGGATTCTGATCTCGTCACGCGGCATACATTCGAAATGTTCGTTCCAGTACTTCATACGTTCAGTCCTTTCCGAAATGCCTTTTCATTGATATCATACAATTTTGCGGGAATTACGCTTTTCAGGCTTTCCAGCCACACCGGTTCCGGAACCTCTCTCAATTTCGACGCAAGTACGCCGAGCAGCACGACATTGACGGCTTTCGCGCTGCCGCATTCTTCCGCAATTCCCAGCGCGTCCAGGGCAATGGTTTCTATTTCTGATTTTTTCAATATTTCTATAACATGATCCGGATATTTTGCCGCGCCGGAGACGACCGGCATCGGATTGATCTTTTGTACGTTTGTGATCACCGTGCCGCCTTTTTTCAGGAACGGCAGCCAACGGATGGCCTCCAGCTGTTCAAAAGCAAGGATCACATCGGCTTCTCCCGCATCGATAATCGGAGAAGCAATTTTTTCTCCGATTTTAACGCAGGTCACGACGCTGCCGCCTCGTTGCGACATCCCGTGAACCTCTGAAACTTTCACGTCTTTTCCGCAGAGCGCCGCCGCCGCTCCCAGAAATTTGGAAGCAAGCAGCGTTCCCTGCCCGCCGACGCCAACGATTAATATATTCAAACGGTCAAGATTTTTCATGCTTCACTCGTCCTTTCCGATCGCACCGAACGCGCACATCTGTTCACACAGACGGCACCCCAGACAGATAGATCTGTCGATTTGATACGCGCCTTCTTCCGCAAAAATTGCCGGACATCCCAAACGCATACAAGCGCCGCATTTTCTGCATTTTTCCGGATCGATCCGGACAGGGGCGCCGTATTTTACGGATTTCAAAAGCGCGCACGGCCGCTGCGCGATAATTACCGAAGGTTCGTCTGCATCGATTTCCTCTTTCACCGCAGCCCTGAATTTTTTCATGTCGAACGGATCTTCTACGCGGATCCGTTTGACGCCGACGGCTTCCGAAAGTTTCACCAGGTCTACAGCAGGCGCAGGTTCGCCTTTGATGGTAAGCCCCGTCGTGGGATTCTGCTGGTGTCCCGTCATCCCTGTAATCGAATTGTCCAATATAATTACGGTAGCGGCGCCTTTGTTATAAACGATATCGATCAGACCCGTAATGCCGGAATGCATAAAGGTAGAATCCCCGATCACGGCGACAGTCGGCATTTTTTCGCCGTATTGCGCGTCGGCCTTGTCCATACCGTGCGCCATGCTTACGGAGGCGCCCATGCAAACACAGGTATCTACCGCTTCGTACGGCTTCATTGCGCCAAGGGTATAGCAACCGATATCTCCGGAAACACGCACTTTCATATTGGAAAGCACATAGAACACCCCCCGGTGCGGACATCCGGGACACATCACCGGCGGCCTTGCCGGCGCGTCGAAACGCTCGGCAGCTTCCGCCGCAGGGAGCGTCTCCCCCGCATAGGCTTTGCGGAGGATCGTCGTATTCAGTTCTCCCTGATTGGTAAAATATTTTTTGCCTTCTGCTTTGCGGATTCCCATTTGTAAAATATGGTTTTCGATAAAAGGCTCCAGCTCCTCGATCACAAGCAGCCGGTCAACGCGATCCGCAAATTCCTCGATCATATTATCGGGAAGCGGATATACCATGCCAAGCTTCAGAATGGAGGCCTCGGGGAATACCTCTTTTGTGTATTGATAACTGATCCCTGAGGTAAT
>CABQCN010000137.1 GCA_902462635.1 uncultured Oscillospiraceae bacterium | reverse complement strand
CATCCGCTACGGGCGGCCAGCCCGCGCAGGTCGTCTGGATGGCAAGAGATGGGGTGGACGCAGGCCTTTCCTCTCTGGTTTTGTGTATCGTGACGATGGTCTATAAGATCGCGCTCATCGTCATCAGCGGCCTACTCGTGCTTTTGAACCTGCCGTTTGTGAAAGTGCATATCGGCTATATGGGGTATGTTTATATATTCAGTTTCCTGTTGAATCTGATTTTTATCACCGCGCTCGGCCTGCTGATCTACAAGCCCGTCATCGCGGAGAAGATCACCCTCAAATGTATGAATCTGCTTTCCCGGATCCGCCTGATCAAAAACAAAGAAAAAATAATGACGAAAGTAAACGGGTCCATAGGTCGGTATAAGGCAGGCTCCAAATTCATCACATCGAATTTCGGCGTCATGCTGAACGTATTTTTCATTACCGTATTCCAGAGAATGTGCTTCTTCTCGATCACCTATGTCGTATACAAATCTTTCGGCCTCAGCGGCACCTCGTTCCTGGAAATCATCACGCTGCAGACGATCCTGACGCTTTCTCTCGACATCCTGCCGCTGCCCGGCGGGATCGGTGCGAACGAGGAAGGCTTTTTGACGATGTATAATCAAATTTTCACAGGAAATTTTCTGGTTTCGGGCTTGCTTTTCAGCAGGGGAATCAATTATTATGTACTGGTCATCATCGGCGCCGCGGTTACGGTAATCACTTATATTACCGCGAGCAGGCGCAGTGCGCGGCGCGGTATGCAACAAAGGAAAGAAAAAGGTGAACGGAAATGATCGGATATTATAATGTTTCAGTGATATTGACCTACATAGGACTCCTGTCTTCTCTGTTCGGAATGGCTAATTTGTCCGTTGCGCGCAGCGGCAATCCGTGGGCGATCAAAATCGCGTTTTTATGTCTTCTCTTTTCCGGCTTTTGCGATATGTTCGACGGTAAAATCGCCAGGCGGATCCAACGATCGGACGCGGCGAAAGAATTCGGCATTCAGATCGATTCCCTTTGCGATCTCATCTGCTTCGGCGTCTATCCTGCGTTCATCGTAATCACGATGAGCCATAAACACTGGATCAGCATGATCGCAGGCGGATTATTCGTACTGGGCGGCGTCATCCGACTCGGGTATTTTAATGTTATGGAGCATGAACGGCAGCAGATTACAGACGAAAACAGAAAGTATTATCAGGGACTCCCGATCACATCCTCCGCGCTGATCTTCCCCTTTATATTCGCGGTGGAAGGTCTCGTCAACCGTTACAGGCCGCGGATTCCGATCGAAATTCCGAATATGAATCTGATTTACACCATTATTATGTTCCTCGTGGCATTTTTATTCGTATGGGATATCAAAGTCAAAAAACCCGGGATGAAAGAAACCCTCGTGATGGGCGTGATGGGGATCCTGATCGTTGCCGGTATCGTCGTCCGGTAAGTATATGATGCGGTACAAAGACAGAAACGGAAATTTGATTATCAAAGAAACGGGGCAGGATCGATTCCTGCGCGCCCTGTATACCAGAAGAACGGGCCGGCTTCTGATCAGACTTCTGATCACAAAGCCGATTACGAAATTATCCGCGCTTTTTTTGCGGAGCCGCTTTTCCGTACGCTTTATCAAGAGATTTATACAAAAGAACGAAATCGATATGAGCCAGTACGAAGAACGAAACTTTACTTCGTATAACGATTTTTTCACACGCAGGATTCAAGCGGGGAAACGCCCGGCAGATCTGCGCCCGGAAGTCCTGATCAGCCCGTGCGACGGCAAAGCTACCGCTTTCCCCATCGGGGAGGACACCTGTTTTACCATCAAAAATACGGAATATACCGTAGCGTCTCTGTTGAAAAATGAAAAACTCGCCGCCGAGTACCGCGGCGGCATGTGCGTATTGCTCCGGCTCACCGTAGACGATTACCATAGGTATTGTTATGTGGACGGCGGCGTGAAACGAGAAAATACGTTTCTCCCCGGCGTACTCCATACCGTAAATCCCGTTGCTGCGGAACATGCGCCGATTTATAAAGAAAATTGCCGGGAATATACGGTGATCGATACGGAGCATTTCGGACGCATGATCCACATGGAGGTCGGCGCCCTGATAGTCGGAAAAATCATCAATTATCACGGCGCTTCCGTTTCTGTCCGAAAAGGAGAAGAAAAAGGCCGTTTTGAATTCGGGGGTTCCACGGTGATTTTACTCTTTCAAAAAGACAGGGTAAAAATATCTCCGGATATTCTTGAGAATTCCGGAGACGATTGCGAAACGATCGTAAAAATGGGAGAAGAAATCGGCAGGCAAATCTGAAGCTGTTTTATCTGGGAATCAGAAGCTTTTGTCCGGGCAGGATCAGATCCGGATTCTTGAGCTGATTTACTTCTTTCAGAAGTTCGACGGGCGCGTTATACCGCTTTGCGATTTTCCACAGCGTATCGCCCGGCTGTACGACATACAGTAAAATCGATGGCTTTTCTTCCTCGTCGCCGATATACGGATCATCCGGCTGTGTAACGTTGTTGATTACCGTAAATTTGCAGTATTTTACGACGGTCCCCTTTGCGGATACGGAAATTCTCAGTTCTATTTCGGAAGGCGACATGATATTGAAGCTTACATGGTTGATGTCGAAGCTCATGCAGGCCTCCATGCCGGTTTTGGCCTGACGGCAGTCGAAACTCTGCGAGAAGGGGAGGCGTACCAGGAAGGAAGCCGCCGGCTGTTCGCTGTCGTTCGACATATATAAGATGTTGCAGAGGAGTTCGCCTTCTGCGTTGACTCTTCCATCTTCCACTTCCGTTTTCACCTGTCCAACCATCGCCGTAACATTGACAACCTGGGAAATTTCCGGCTGTTCTTCCGTCTTCGACGCCGCGTCGCGGAGTACGAACTGTCCGCTGATATCGTCCGTTACGAGCATTCCGGTGATCTCCGCTTTTTCCAGCGTGAATTTTTGCGTCAGGGAATACGCATCGCTCAGCAGCTCGAACGTCTGTGCGGTATAAGCGTCGGCCGCTACGGAAATTTCCGCTTCCACATGTAAAATGCGGTTTTCGCCATCGCTGTCCTGACAGATTTCCGCTTTGTAACTTTTTAAAATAAAATCGGCTTTCCATAAAATATCGTCGCCGATCGTCTCGACTTCGATACTATGGGCAAACGGAATTTCATTTTCGATGATCTGAACGCTCTGCGTGCGGTCGTCAGAGATATAAAGCGTACAAATTTCGAGATTGCCCCGAATCTGAAGTTTATCCCCCGTTACGGTATACGTCGCGTCCGCAAGAATCGCGTCGGTACGCAGCAATTCCTTATACGCCGCTTTCCCGCTGGAGAGTTCGACGTCTTCGTCGACGACGATCGTGTCGGTCGTGTTTTCCGCGATCGTACTGAGCGTGATGCTGCTTTTCTGCATCTGTACGTCTTCCAGTCCCGCGATTCCGGTGCAAATTCCCTCCTCATTCGTATTCAGAATGGTGGGATCTATCCGGATCGCCGTCTTGATTGAAATTTTACGGCTGTTTATGTACGTGGATTCGATATTTTCCACACAGCAAGCGGCACGTACGATCGTGTTCTCCCCGATGATGTCGGTATCCAGAACGGCGGTATGTTCGGAAACTGCCGTAAAGGCTTTGATCTCGGGTGTTTCGGGAAGCTCCTCCGCCATTTTGCCGGAATCCGGCATATAGAGGATCTTGTAATGGATCCTGAAATTTACGGTGGCGCTGCTGCTCCCTTTGCTGATCATCTCAGTTCCCGCAGCGGCGTCGATAGCAAGAATTTTTGCCATATCCGGTAAAATATCAGGAATGATACAGTCGTACTCGTATACGGCGCTTTGGCTTTCCGATTTGGAAATGCAGCTGAGCCGCATATAATCTTTTATTAAATCAAGCATTTTTACAGCCTCCTTGTACTTATTCCGCCGGTCCGCGGATCTGTTAAATAGTACGTTGCTTCCTTTCGATTTATGACATAAATATAAATGTGAAATTATGAATTTTTTCAGGGGTGGTTGCATGGCGGCGCATAATGTGGTAGTATTTTAGAGGAATTTGACGATATGGGTTGAGCGGTTTATATCGTCCGAACTATCGGAGGCGGCACAAATGACAAAAAAACGATCGTATCGATTGGTAATTATATTTTCTCTTTTACTTATCATGTTCATAAACACGGGGGCGGCTGCGTTTACGGCGAGCACGGAAGACTTGCAGAACCAGATCAGCGCGGGCCAGGCCCAGCAATCCGCAATCAGCGATGAACTCGACGAACTCCGTCAGCAGATTGACGCGCAGAAGAAAGTCGACGCGCAGATCGCGGAAGAAATGGCGAAGATCCTGGAACAGAAGCAGGTTTACGCCTCTGAACTGCAGAAAATGCTTGATGATCTCGAATATATTTACCAGCAGATAGAAGATTTCCAGAAATCAATCGAAGAAACAGAAAAAGAATATAACGAGGCGCTTGAACTTTTTTATAACCGGGCGCGCGTGATGTATCAGTATACGCAGTACGATTCGCTGCGCCTTTTTACCGAATCCAAGGATATTTTTGATTTTGCGAACCGCGACAGGCTGTTTGCGCGCATGATGGAGAACGACCGCAAGACGCTGGAAGATCTCGAAGTTATGAGAAAAGACCTCGAAAGCAAAAAAAAGGTACAGGAGCAGATGAAGTTCGACGCGGAGGAGCTCGTAAAGGAGAAAGAAAGCATTATTGCCGCGCTGGAGAACAATGAAGCCGTCGCAATGGATAAAATGCAGGCAAGCCGCAGTGCGCTGGACGCCCTGGAAGCGCAGGAAGAAGCAATGCGTCAGGAATCGAAACGCATCGAGGCGAATATCCGCGAGCTGCAAGCTTTATACGAGCAGTATACGACCAATTATGACGGAAAGCTCCTGTGGCCTACGAGAAATACGAAGAGAATTTCCTCTTATTTCGGCATGCGGATCCATCCGATTTACAATTATCCCAAAATGCATAACGGCATCGATATTGCCGCTTCCTATGGCACGGACATCCTGGCTTCTGCGGACGGAGTCGTCACTACGGTTACATATAATGAGGGCGGATACGGCTGGTATATCGTGGTTTACCA
>CABQCN010000136.1 GCA_902462635.1 uncultured Oscillospiraceae bacterium | reverse complement strand
TTTCAAAATGGGGAATGTCTAAACGGGTACACTCGACAATGTACTCTTGTGTAAAACCCCGTTCATCCCGCAATTGCCGTATGCGTTTTGCAATTAGCTTAACTAATATGTCATCAGTCCGTTTCAGACGTATATATTTTAAATTACAAAATTGGATGTTTGTGTTCTTGTTGGAGTTGGTAATATGTACATTGAATTATGTACATATTACCATTATCTGAAAAAATATTCTATATTTGCAAATGTTACTACTTACTTAATCAACAGGAATATGCTATTTTTGCACTTTCAGAATACGGTATAAACCGTAACATATTGAGATAAAGGTTAAGACAAACCTTAGAGCCAACGGTAAACTTCGGAAATTTATCTGCACGGCATAAGTTTTGTCTGAAACCTGAGTTAAGCCCCTGCCTTTAGGTAGGGGCGGCTCGGGCGTAAGGACAACTACCGTGCAAGGCTTCCGAAGGCCGACCGTTGGGGTTGTAGTCTGCGTCCGAGTTTTTTATGGCCGGACGCAAGCACGAGGTAGCTATACGCCCGCTATGTTACGGTCAAATACATTATCATATAAAGATACCCATAGAATAACGGCATCCGTTATTTATGCCTTTTTTGTCCCTATCATAGCAAAACCGATACCTTTTTCCTTCACTAACCATTTCTACCTGCCTTACGGTCGCAGAACCGGTGGATATGCGGGTTCATGCCAACCGGGAAGGGGAAATATCTATATAATATTCTATTCAGATTTAGGTGAGCGCGCGGTGCGTTACGGATTTGAGCGCCGCGCTTTTTATGTCATGTCGCGGCGCATCCGGGACGGCCTCGCCGCGTCTCTTTTTCATAATAACGAAGTCGGGGACGGGACATCTTTTATAAATACATATTACGAACGGAATCATCCTGTCCCGTCCCCTTTTTCCGAACCTACCGCTGTCGTATCGGGAGGATCGGCCATTTCCCGGAACCTGCAACGGGTGAGCAGAGCCGGGACCGCGTTCCGGAAATACCGTCGGGGGTCCGTTTCCACGCACGCGGTTCGGCCGTCCTCCTTTCCTTATATCCGCAGGGATGCGTCCCGCCCTGCACGGGGAGCGCACCGCGACCGCACGCACCGAGCGGCTCACGTCCGAAAGGTCACCGCGCTCCCTTTTTTCGGCATTTCATGCAACTTTTTCATAATCAACAGTTCGGGCAGAGGTTCGGAACGGCGTCCCTGCGGACGGTTGTTCCGGACCTTTTTATGCAAATCGGCAGAATCCATGATAAAAACCACTCGTAAATTCCGCAAGATTTCGTGGTTTCCGGAAAGGACGGAAAGCAAAGTGCTACGGCCGGTTCCCGTCCTTTCCTATGTTTTACCCTCCGGGGATGACAGCGCGGGACACGAGGCCCGCGCTGTCTTTCTTCATGGAAATTTCATTACAGGAATCGGATGAAAAAGAAAAATCCCGAACGTGAGGAAAAATTACGTCAGTTCCGGCGCGACTACCACCGCATCGCGCTGGAAACTTTCGCACCCCCGTCCGCCGGGGCTTCGCCCTACGAGAAAATCCGCTACTTTCTGCAAGTGCATCTCACACCGGAGTTGACGCAGCATCAGATTCCGCAAGAATACCTCGATGCGTGGTATGTCGAGGATATAGATGCTTATACCGACTACATACAGCGGCATGACATGGAGGCGGACAACGAACGAACCCTGCCTTTCCGGGTGTTCATGGAAGCGCAGGCCGGGCACGACGACTATTATTCTATCCTGCGGGACGAGGAAGATTACAGGACGCCCGGCCCCTTGCTGACGGTAAATTTCTTCCGTTTCCAATATCTCCTGCGTCTGCTCCGGGAAGCCCGGCAGCAGGGTGTGGCGCTGCCGACGGTGCGGCCGCTCGACTTTTTTCATTACACGCCGATGCTGCGCACGCTGGAACCTTACGCATTGCGTCTGGGCATCGAGCCCGAAACCGTCGAAGAAATGCGCGACCTGGCGAACTATTTCATCGCCGAGAGTATCGACGGGGATACCGAAAAGAAACTTTGCTGAAAAGACCGATTCGATAACGACTGCTCACCCGCTTTACAGACCAAATGAGAGAATATGACCGGCTCTCGGCCGAAGGAAAGGACATTTATGACCGGAGCGTCGAATTTTTCCGTACCTGCCGGGTTCCGCTGGTCGAGGCAGACGAAATCCCCCTCGACTTGCTGCGGGGCTGGACGACGGGCGATCCGCTGCGATTACGCCTGCTGGTTCTGGTCGGAGCCGCCGAACCGGACGACGAGCTGCCGTTGGTGCTCTACCTGAAGGCATACCGGGCGCACGACGAGGTTTACTCCGATGTATTGGGGACGGAATACCGGACATCTGGCCGGACGATAAGCCGAAACTTCTACCTGTTCCAGAAAGTCGTGCGCTATGCCATTACGCTGCGGGAAAAGAATATCCCGGCACCTTATTCTATCCTGCATTTCGCTTTCTATCCGCGAATATACGAACTGATGAAAAAAGCCGCTGAACGATAATAGGCCCCCATTACATACAGCTATGTAGACGGGAAATCAAAAATACCTTTCCCCGGAATTTGATGGTCCGAAAAAAATCGGGGAATATGTTTGGAATTTGAAAAACAGGTATTATATTTGTACGGAATAATGTACGTAATAATGTGTCTTTTTAAGGAGAATACTGAACTGGAATTTGTTTGAATTTGTAAGAACATCATGCTGAACGATTTGTAAACAAAAGAACTGACAAGATTTTAGACTAATTTGCTTTGAATTGTTTTGTGAAAATAAGCACGGATTGATTTGATTGTTACGAGTATTCTGATTTGAATTTAGGGATTGATAATTTACAGACGAACAGAACCAAAGGAAATAAGAGAAAACAGACGAGACAAAATTTAAGAGTACAATAGTAGAGCTGTTAATAGTAGAGAAGTCCGAACGAGGACCATTTTAATGAGGAAAAATGTTATGATCGCCATTACAAAAACTGAACTTCGAGAGAATCTGAAAAAATATTTGGACTTGGCTTCCACCGAATGTGTCGTCGTGACTATGGGCGGGGGAAAATCCATCCGCTTGGTGCCGAGTGAAGATATGTCCGATACGGATCATTTTCTGACGATTCCCGAAGTCAGAAACAGACTATTACAGTCCATCGAACAGGCTAAACGTGGCGAAGTTAGCCCGTTGACGGACGATAAACTTAAAAAACTATTTGGGAATGTATAATATAGTACTAACCAAAAATGCAGAGGAGGACATTGAATACTTGACGAAAACAGGAAATAGAGGCTTGTTGAAGAAACTGGAAAGCCTTATCAAAGAATTGAAAGAACATCCGAAGACCGGTACCGGGAAACCTGAACAACTCAAACATGAATTTGTGGGTTATTGGTCTCGGCGTATTTCAGGCGAACATCGGCTTATTTATCGAATCGACGATGAGATTGTGGAGGTGTTGATTCTCTATTGTGCGGACCATTATAAGAAGCAATAGCACTTTTGACGTATTCTGTTTTCAGCCGCTCCGGATAAACCGGAGCGGCTATGGTTTATACTATTTTGCATATTTTTTATTCGGTCGTTTAGTCCGATCATAGTGTTGCTGAGTTGTTGATCCAGTACTCATGCATAATGTTCGGTCGTTTTTGTATTAGTATGTCCCATGAGTTTGGCAACCTCCCGAAGTGCTACGCCATGAAGTGTCGTAACTGTTGTTCCGAATGTATGCCGAGCGAGGTGATAAGTCAAATTCTTTTTTATGTCACAATAACGTGCTATTGATTTCAAATGTCGGTTAATGGTTTGATGATTGGCATTTGGGGAAAGATACTCGTCTTTACGTGCATTTTTATATTTTTCATAAAGTTTGATAGGAGTATCGAGAAGTGGAACTTTAACTTTGGTTTTTGTTTTCAGTCTTTCTGTACATATCCATAATTTACCGTCGAAGTTTTTTATGATTTCGTTTTTTCGATTTTTGAATATCACAAAAGGCAAGTCCGGTGAAGCAACTAAATACAAACATGTCTCTTGTTAAATCGAGGTAAGGGGCATTGTAAAATTCTCGTTGCATTATTGTTATCAATTCTTGTTCGTTCAAGAAAGCGGGATCTACACTATCCAATGCGAGACTAAAACCAACAAATGGGTCTTTACGGATATAGTCATTTCGGATTGCCTCAATAATGATTTTCCGGAATATTTGTATCAGCTTTATAGCCGAGTTTCGTTCCATAGCGTAATTACCGTATAAAAATGCAGCAAATCCACAAATAAAATGATAATTCAAGTCCGACAGGGCTATGTCTGTAACGTGGTGCACTTGTTTTAGATATGTTTCAATACGACGGTAGGTTAGCAGGTAACGTTTATAGGTAGAGGCTGCGCGTTTATTGGCTTTGAATAAAATTTCCTCCCGCTCGTTATGCTCTCGGAATAGTTTAAGGAGGGTATGTGAGGATTGAACACGTCCCAATAATTCATTTTTGATCTTTTCAGCAGTAATATGTTCTGCCAGTTTCATTCGATTATAGATCGTTGTAATTTTTGCGTTGATATTTTGAATCTCTGTATTGTTTGTCAATGCTTCGTTCGATCTGCCTATTGCTATCCCGCGTTTTTGATCCCAAATGTCCGGCGATGCTTCAGAGGTAGTTTTGAATACTGCTCTTTCTCCGTTGACCGTAATGCGCACCATGAGCGGTAATTTGCCAGTTTTGTTTATTGGCTTGGCATAAAACAGGATTCTGAAAGTGTTTCTACTTACATTACTGCTTTTCATAATGTTAGTTTTAAGTACGACAAATTTAATTCCTTTGTCATTATAAAACTCTGACAATCAATGGGCAAATGCAGGACTTTTGATGTAAATCGATACCAAAAACGGACTAAATAGATACCAAAGAATAAATGGGTGTACTGGTATCGATTTAGTAACCGGCGACTGTCTTTATACTGGCTTTTTAATGTCGGGATAAATAACGAAAAAAGCGCGTAAATCTATTGACCTACGCGCTTTTTCATTGTTTTGGCTTTACTTTGTCCGGTGGTTGCCGGGCTTTTTCGAGCTGTTTACGAGACTTGAACTCGTGACCTC
>CABQCN010000135.1 GCA_902462635.1 uncultured Oscillospiraceae bacterium | reverse complement strand
TCGCAAGAGCGGTGGCGCCGATGAATATTTTACTCGAATATTGTATGCCGTTTGTCAAAAAAGGAGGATATTTCCTCGCCATGAAGGGCGGATCGGAAGAAGACCCATACGAAAATGCGCTTCAGGAGCTGTGCGGCAGCATCGAAACAGAAGAGCGCTTTACGCTTCCGGAAAGCGACTTTACAAGACGAATCCTTTGCGTCAAAAAGAACAACTTTTTGTCGACCCGCTACCCGCGGAAAGCCGGAATTCCCCGGAAAAATCCGTTGTAATTCGTCGAATTCCGGTAAAACGCGGTTGGAAAGCAGCTCCCGGGTCGAAGAAAAGCAGGGTACGGACACCGTCGAAAACCTTTATTTTTTGTGTGAAATGCGGTATAAACGTAGCAAGCGACAAATTCAGTCGGCGTTTATACAAAGGAGGGTTTTTGATGAATAGTGTTTTGAAACATGACGCATTAAAGGGTAATCCGGGGCGGGATTACATTACTGAGATACCAACGAATAGAATTAAAGCAAATCCATACCAGCCGCGGAAGGAATTTTCCAGAAGCGCCCTTTATGATCTGGCAAACTCAATCAAAGAATACGGAATTTTACAACCGATCACGGTAAGGCCTCTGCGCGGCGAGAATACATATGAGCTGATCGCCGGTGAACGGCGTCTGCGCGCCGCGAAAATCGCAGGACTTACGGCAGTGCCTGCGATCGTATACAATGCCTGCGACAACGATTCGGCGGTTCTGGCGCTGATCGAGAACTTACAAAGGGAGAATCTGAGTTTTCTTGAGGAAGCGGAAGGATATTATTGCCTTTTAATCGATCATGGCATGACGCAGGAAGAATTGGCGCGCAAAGTCGGCAAAAGCCAGTCGGCGATCGCAAATAAAGTCCGGTTATTGAAACTGCCGCCAATGGTAAAGAAGATATTGTGCGATAATAAATTATCGGAACGGCACGCGCGGGCGCTCTTGCGCATGGCCGACGAACAGCTTCAGCTGAAGGCGCTCAAAATCATTTGCGACAGGCACTGCAGCGTTAAGGAAGCGGAAGAAATCATCGACAAGCTTATTGAAAAATATAACGGGCCCAACAGCGAGAAAGGATATTTAATGCCGGTGCCGCCATCGATCAATAAAAAGGGCGGCAATATAAAATTCGTTGTCCGGGATATCAAAATTTTTGTTAATACGATCAAAGAAACGGTTGCGATTTTAAAGCGTTCCGGCGTAGAGGCAAAGGCGGCGCAATTCGACAGGGGAGATTATTTCGAATTTATCGTCAGAATCCCCAAAGAAGCAAACGGTCTCGTCATCAACAATACCGCGGGCAAACTGACTTGCACCGCAGGACTCCAGGAGAAGCGGGAGCGGACAAGCTGAGGCTCCTTTTTATGATATTCCGAAACGTATAACCGCCCGAAAGAGTTCAAAATTCGGGCGGTTTCTTTTGTATTATAGATATTTCATAATTTTTCAGAAAAAAGCGCGCATTGAAAATTTTATTTCTACAAAAAACGTGGATCCGACAGCTTTTTGGAAGCGAAAACAGTGGACTTTTTTATGCGAAAGTGATAAAATATAAAAGATATAAAAGCATATTGCCGAGTTCCAAAAAGGAGTTATATTTATAATGAGTGACGAGATCAATAAAGAAACGACGGACGAGCTTGCCAAAGTATTGCCGATCGATATCGTTCATGAAATGAAGAAATCATTTATAGACTATTCCATGAGCGTCATTGTCGACAGGGCGCTTCCCGACGTAAGAGATGGACTGAAGCCCGTCCACAGGCGGATCATATATTCAATGTTCGAACAGGGGTATACGCCCGAGAAATCTTACAGAAAATCAGCGACGACGGTCGGTAACGTAATGGGAAAATATCATCCGCACGGCGATGCGGCGATCTACGATAGTCTCGTACGGCTTGCGCAGGATTTTTCTATGCGCTATACGCTTGTCGACGGGAACGGAAACTTTGGTTCCCGGGACGGCGATCCGCCGGCCGCGCAAAGGTACACCGAGGCTAAAATGTCGAAGATTTCTATGGAGATGGTGGCGGATATCAATAAAAACACCGTGGATTTCCGGCCGAATTACGATGAACACGAAGTAGAACCATCCGTTTTACCCGCGCGGTTTCCGAATATGCTTGTAAACGGCTCCTCCGGAATCGCGGTCGGTATGGCGACGAATATTCCCCCGCATAATTTAGGGGAGGTAATCGACGGCGTAATCCAAGTAATGGAGAATCCGGATATTACGATCGATGAATTGATGCAATACATAAAGGGACCGGACTTCCCCACCGGAGCGAATATTCTCGGCAGGCAGGGAATCCGCGAAGCTTACAGAACGGGACGCGGGAAGATCCTCGTGCGTTCCGAAGCGAAAATCGAAGAGATGCCAAACAACCGGCACCGGATTGTGGTGACGGAGCTTCCGTATCAGGTAAACAACGCACGTCTCGTGGAAAAAATTGCGGAGCTTGTGAAAGATAAGCGGATCGATGCAATCAGCGGCCTGCGCGACGAATATTCGAAAGCGGGGATCCGCATCGTTATCGAACTGAAGCGGGAAGCAAATCCGAATGTGGTATTGAACCAATTGTATAAATATACTTCTATGCAGGAAGCGTTCAACGTCAACATGCTGGCCCTGATCCCCACCGCAGACGGCAAATCGCAGCCACAGCTGATCAATTTGAAGGATGCGCTCGTTTATTACGTAGACCACCAGAAAGAAGTCGTAACGAGAAGGACGAAATTCGATCTCGAGAAGGCGCTGGACCGGGCGCATATCCTGGAAGGCACGCTATTGGCGCTGGACAATATCGACGAGGTCATCAACATCATCCGTTCTTCCAAGACAGAGCCGATTGCAAAAGAAGGGATGATGAACCGGTTCGGATTTACAGAACGTCAGGCACAGTATATCATCGACATGCGTCTCGGCAGGCTGACCGGCATTGAACGCGACAAGATTCTGGAGGAATATCAGCAGAAGCAAAAAGAAATTGCATATTATCAAAGTATTCTCGGAGACGAGGGCCTTTTGCTGGGAGTCATAAAGGACGAGCTTCTTGCAATCAGAAAAACGTACGCGGATGAGCGCAGGACGCGGATCATTCCGTATGAGGGGGAAATCGATATCGACGACCTCATCCACGAACAAGAAATTGCCGTTACGCTCACGCATTTCGGCTATGTAAAACGTACGCCGGCCGACACCTATAAGGCGCAGCGCCGCGGCGGCAGAGGCATCCTGGGACTCAGTACGCGCGAAGAAGACTTCGTGGAACATTTGCTGCTGACTTCTTCTCATAATATGCTCTTATTCATTACGAATTTCGGGCGTGTCTATTCGCTCAAGGGATATGAGATTCCGGACGCCGGCAGGACGGCAAAGGGGATTGCCATCGTCAACCTGCTGCAGCTCAATCCGGATGAAAAGATTGCCACCATGATTCCGATCAGCGGCTTTGAGGATGGAAAATACCTCCTAATGGCGACAAGAGAGGGTATCGTCAAGAAAACGGAGCTGAAAGAATATTGCAATATCCGGAAAGGCGGCCTGATCGCGCTGGAACTGCGGGAAGGCGACGAATTGATCAACGCGCGCCTTGCGGATGAAGAGAAAGACATTATGCTTGTAACGAGGAAAGGGATGTCGATCCGTTTCTCGGAAGCAGATGTGCGTTCTACAGGCAGAGCTTCCATCGGTGTAAGGGGTATTCTGCTGCGGGAGGGCGATTCTGTCATTGGGATGGATATCTGCGATCCCGACAATTCCCTGCTGATCATAACGGAGAAAGGGTTCGGGAAGCGAACCGATATCGGAGAATACAGAATCCAGTCGCGCGGCGGCAAAGGGCTTCTTACTTATAAGATTTCCGATAAAACGGGAGAACTCACGGGCATGATGATGGTCAACGACCTGAACGACGTCATGCTGATTACCTCGGAAGGCGTCATTATCAGGATCCATGCAGCCGACATCAATACCATCGGCAGGAATACGAGTGGCGTCCGGCTTATGCGGACGGCGGAGAATAATCTGATCGTAAGCTGCGCCAAAACCGATCGCGAAGAAGACGAACCTGAAGAGGGCGTCGCTATGGAAGATCCGCAGGTGCCGGAAGACGGTACGGATCCGGAACCGTTCGAGGAAGAAGACGATGCGGCGGACGAAGCCGGGCCTGATACGGATGCCGGCAAGGACATTCTGGACAAACTCGATATCGAATAGTAAAAAGAAGCTGCTTTAATGCCCCGGCGGAAAGTTTAATACGGTTCGCCGGGGCGTTTTTTATTGTTTTAAAATCGCGATCCGTTTTTTATAATCCGGAAGATACCGTTCGATCAGCGCATAAAATTCTTTCCCATGGTTGCGGTGCCGGATATGAGCAAGTTCATGTACGATCACATAATCGATTGCCTCCGCGGGATACCGCATCAGACGCCATGAAAAGTTTAAACTGTTTTTGGCGCTGCAGCTGCCAAAACGCGTCGCGGCAGACGAAATTTTTATTGCGGAAGGATAAAGGCCCATGCGTTCTGCAAAGTACTCTACCCGTGGGGGAATATATGCGCACGCTTTTTCTTTGAGCGCCGCGGCTTCCGCCGCTGTCGGCGTTTTACGATATTCGCTTTGAGAACGATCCGCCTGTCTGCGGCGCGCGCGTACAATCCAGTCCGCGCGTGATTTTACGAATTGCTTGATCTCGCGGTTTCGCATGGAATGCGGCGCCCGCACCGTCAGCCTTCCGTCCGGGCCGACCTCGATACAGATCGTCCGGCGATTGGAATATAGTACAGTAAAATCTTCCATAAAAATCCTTCCATGATCCTATTTTGCCCAGTATAACAATCTGTTGCGTTTTTTTCAACAGAATGACGGGTTTTTATAAAAAACAGTTGACAAGTCCCTGTAAAATGACGTATAATCGCATACGCTTGTTGCTTATGGAAGTTGCGGTTTCATGGGTGACTTGCATTCCTTGGTGGCTGTAGCTCAGTTGGTTAGAGTACTAGGTTGTGGCCCTGGGGGTCGTGGGTTCGAGTCCCATCAGCCACCCCATGTGAGAAGGATGCCGTTTGAAACAAACGGCATCCTTCTTTTTTTGCGTCTGATTTTGTAAATCCAAATTATAAAAAGTTTTAT
>CABQCN010000134.1 GCA_902462635.1 uncultured Oscillospiraceae bacterium | reverse complement strand
GATCTGGTAATCAACGGGCCGAATCTGAATCTGCTCGGCATACGGGAACCTGATATTTATGGGAAAATGACGTATCCCGCGCTCTGCGCTTATATAGAGGAACAAGCGCGGCAGCTGGGGATCGGCACGGCGTTTTTTCAGTCGAACCACGAGGGTGCGATCATAGATGAAATTCACGGTGCATATCATAAAAAGGATGGTATAATTATAAACGCAGGCGCTTTTACCCATTATAGTTACGCGATATTGGACGCACTGAAATCGGTTGGTATTCCGGCCGCGGAAGTCCATATCAGCGATATCGACAGCAGGGAAGCGTTTCGCAGGAATTCCGTAATACGGCCGGCTTGCTGTGTTTTTATAGCGGGGCGCGGTTACGAAGGTTATGTCGATGCGATAAAAGAACTTGCGGCGCGGATACAAAATCGTCAATGAGGGGCGTCTTTTTATGGGCAGTTTTATGAAAGCTGATTTTAAATTAGATAGTATTTACGATCTGGATCCCGTTTTGTTAAAAGAAAAAGGGATCAAGGGGATTCTTTTCGATATCGACAATACGCTGGAAGAATATGCGGCAAAAGAACCTGGCGAGAAATCGATCGCGCTGATTCGCTGTCTCGGGGAACAGGGCTTTCGCATCGGCATTTTATCCAATGCGAGCCATAAAAGGGCAGAACGTTTTCTGAACGGTTTCCCCAAAACGGATTATCCGGAAGTGCTGATGGTTTCCAAGGCAGGAAAACCGCTTCGGAGCGGCTTTCACAGGCTGATCGATGAGATGGGGATAAAACCGCGGGAAGCCGTTATGGTAGGGGATCAGCTGTATACGGATATCTGGGGCGGAAATCGCAGCGGATGTTACACGGTCCTTGTAAAGCCGATCAACAAAAGTATCGAACCCGTATTTGTCCGGTTCAAGCGCTTCATCGAAAAGCCGTTTATATAAGGAGAAAGAACATGCTTTATCAAAAGAGAATCGCGCGGCTGCGGGAAATGATGAAAGAAAAATACATTTTCGGGGTGTATGTCACATCGCCTGAAAATGTTTTTTATTTATCCGGATTTACAGGCTTCGGAGATGCGCGGCTGTTGATCGGCAGAGAAAACGCCTGGCTGATTACGGATTCGCGCTATACGGTGCAGGCGGGGGAACAGTGCCCGGACTATACGCTGCTTTCCGCCGGTGCGGAAAATCCCGCCGTTTTGATGGAAATCCTGAAAAATAATAATATCAGCGTAATCGGATTTGAAAACGAACGGATTGCTTATAAAGATTACATCATTCTGAAAAACCAATTTGAATTTGCGGATCTTGTGGAGCTGAACGGATATTTTACCGCGATCAGAGACGTCAAGGAGAAAATGGAAATCCATTTTATCGAAAAAGCCTGCGCAATCGCATGCGCCTCTTTAAAAGAAATTCTTGATCTGATCCGGCCCGGCGCGGCGGAAGCCGATTTGGCGGCCGAACTGGAGTACCGCATGAAAAAGAACGGCGCTTCCGACAGATCGTTCGATACGATCGTAGCTTCCGGGGCGCGCAGCGCGATGCCGCACGGCGTTGCTTCCAATAAGAAAATCGAAAACGGAGACGCCGTTACGATCGATTTCGGTTGTATTTACCGGCAGTATTGTTCCGATATGACGAGAACGTTCTTTGTGGGAAAGCCCGATCCAAAGCTGGAAACGATTTACCGAATCGTTTATGAAGCGCAGGCCGCGGCAGTCGAGGGTTACCGGCCCGGTATGACCGGCGCGCAGCTGGATCGTATTTCCCGGGAAATAATTACCGCGGAGGGGTACGGCCCGAATTTCGGGCATAGCCTGGGGCATGGCGTCGGCATCGAAATCCATGAAGGCGCCGCGATCGGCCCGCGAAACGATCGGGCGATCCGCACAAATACGGTATTCAGCATCGAACCGGGAATTTATGTAGAACATCTCGGCGGCGTGCGGATCGAAGACCTCGTTGTATCGGAGGAGGACGGACTCCGCATATTGACGGAAGATTTTGACAAAAAAATGCTTGTCTTATGAGAAATAAAATGGTATAATCCACTGATGTAATTCCTTGTTCTGCCGAAAAGGCAGGACCGTTTAGTCCAAAAGGAGGTGAATTGGAATGAATAAATACGAGGTTATGTATATCGTCAACCCGGAATTGGGAGAAGAAGGAATCAAGGCGGTATCCGATAAATTCAAGTCCATGCTGGAGTCCGCGGGTACGGTTGAAACGTATGCGGAATGGGGCAAGAGACGTCTGGCTTATCCGATACAGGATCTTACGGAGGGATATTATATTCTCGCCACGTTTGAAGCGGCTCCCGAATTCCCGGCGGAACTCGAGAGAATCTTTAAGATTACAGATGGCGTTCTTAGATATCTTGTAACGAGGCGCGAATAATCGCTTGATGATCACCTGAAAGCTCATATGCCGCTTGCGCGGGGAAAAGGATGGTATCGTATTATGAATAAAGTGATTCTTATCGGAAGACTTACAAAGGATCCGGAAATCAGATATACGGCGGGAAACAATACCGCGGTCTGCCAGTTTACGGTAGCGGTCGACAGACGTTTTAAATCGGAGAATCAGCCGACGGCTGATTTTATTCCGATCGTGGCCTGGAGGCAGACGGCGGAATTCGTTTCGAAGTATTTTACGAAGGGCAGCAGAATTGCGCTTGTCGGACAGATACAGACGCGTTCCTGGGATGACACGGAAGGCAAAAAGCATTATGTAACGGAAGTAATTGCCGATGAAGTGGAATTTTGCGAAAGCAAAAGGCAAGACGGGAATTACCAGCAGGGAACGACGCCTCCGCCCCCGATGCCGCCGCAGTCGCAGCAGGCAGCACAGCAGCCCAAAAATGAGAGCGGGTTTACCGACGGATATTTTCCGTTGGACGACGATGGTGACGTTCCGTTCTGATCCCGTTCTCCAAAAATGTACGTAAAGGAGGTTCACACGCATGCCGTACGCAAAGAAAGAAAAGGCCGGTAAAGATGCCTATGACAAAGGCGATATGAAGACCGGCATGAAAAGAAGAAGCAGAAAAAAAGTTTGTCCTTTTTGTGCAGATAAAGCAGACAGTATTGACTACAAGGAGATCGCCAAATTGAGAAAGTTCGTTTCCGAAAGAGGAAAGATCCTTCCCAGACGTATTTCCGGTTGCTGCGCGAAGCACCAGAGACAACTTACAATCGCAATCAAAAGAGCAAGACACGTCGCATTGATGCCTTTCTCGGCAGATTGATTTCAAAGGTCTGAAATGGTGCCGCCTTTTAAAAAGGGAGCACCATTTTATTTTCAGGAGATCGTATGAAAAAAAGATTTGTTGAAAAATTAAATATGATGATCGTCAATATCGTTTTTGCGTCGATTTTACTCGTAATTTTTTCATATCATTTCCTGATGCGCAAACATTACGGATTCCTGACGTTCGGCGTACTCTGCTTTGTGTTTATCATCACGGTCAACATTCTGCTTTTGGTTTTTAAGAAAAAAGCCGCGGCGGACAAGATGAAAGCATTGACTTTTTATTTAAACGGGAAAGATGCCTACGCCGGTGCAGGCGCGATCCGGAATTTCAGCCTCCCGCTGGCGTTTCTTTCGGACGCGGGAAACTATATCTGGAGCAATGAACTGTTTACGGAACTTTTCCCGGATAAAAATGAAATGAAGCAGGAACTCAAAAATATCTATTTGCTTCATGTCCGCCCGAAAATCGAGCTGCTGGACTGCAATCTTTCTTTCGAGATCCGAATCGGCGCGCGGAGCTTCGTTGCGATGGCGTCGATCGTAAATACTTCTGTCGGCAGCAGAGACGGATATGCGATCATGCTGTATTTTATTGACAATACCGCTGAAAAGCAGCTTTTGGATACGTATTACAAGCAAAGAATTGCCGTAGGCGAGATCGTGCTGGACAGTTATGAGGAAATTTATCAGACGAACGGAGAAATTGTAATCAACAGCATCGCCGTGGAGCTGTCGAAGCTCATTGACAAATGGCTGAAGGGGAAAAAGGCGATCGCGAAGAAAATGGTACGGGACAGATATTTTATCGTCATGGAAGACGAGTCCCTGAACGAATTGATCAAAGATAAATTCAGTATCCTTTCGGACGCCAAGAAAATCAACGTCGGCAACAGTATTCCCGTAACCTTGAGTATCGGCGTTTCCGCGCATGAGGACTCTATTGTGGAAAACGATGAAAACGTATCGCGCGCGATCGAGACGGCGTCGAGCCGGGGCGGAGACCAGGCGGTCGTAAAATATAAAGGGAAACCGGATTCTTATTATGGCGCCGGTAATGTGGAACTTGAGAGTCTGAACGAAGTGAAAGCACGCGTCGTGGCCAATCAACTGAAGGATCTCATTCTTTCCAGCTCAAAAGTATTGGTGATGGGCCATTCCGTCCCGGATACGGATATGGATTCGCTGGGCGCGTGTCTTGCGGTATACCGCGCCGCTACGCTCTTAAATAAACGGGCGAGAATCGTATTGAAAGAGTCGAAGGAAATGCTCCGCGTGATGATGGAGGAAATACAGAATCACCCGGAATACGACGACGTGTTCATCAATACGAGTTACGCACTGGCAATCCGCGACGACAATACCCTGATCGTGGTGGTGGACGTTTCCGATGCGTCCAGGACGGAAGCGCCGCGTCTTCTGGAGGGCGCGGAGAAAATCGCCGTCATCGATCATCACAGGCGGGGGCCGGAATATATTAAAAATACGCTCCTGGATTATAATGAAGTCACCGCTTCATCTACAAGCGAATTGATGATCGAAATATTGAAATATATGCATCCGGGGCTTACGATTCCAAAAATCGAAGCAGAGGCGATGTATGCGGGGATACTGGTCGATACGAAGAACCTCGTATTCAAGACGGGAAGACGGACGTTTGCCGCCGCTTCTTTTTTAAGAGGCCAGAACGTAGATACGGTGGCGGTGCGAAGGTATACGCAGCCGGATCTCGAAACTTTCCTGGAAATCACGAAAGTGACGTCGAACGCAAAAATATATTTCGGAAAAATATCGGTCAGCAAGGCCAGAACCCAGACGCGCAGCCGCGATCTCGTAATTTCTATCGCGGCGGACCAGATGCTGAACGTACTCGGAATCGAGGCTTCTTTTGTATTGTTCGAACAGGAAGACGGTTCCG
>CABQCN010000133.1 GCA_902462635.1 uncultured Oscillospiraceae bacterium | reverse complement strand
ACGGCCAGGATATTGATATTGTTCATCACCGTAACCCACAAATCGCCCTCTTTCGCATGAGAAATGGCCCAGCTCAAAAGGTCGCATGCGTAAAATCCGGAAATTTCCCGTTCCGGATCTCCCGTCACCAAGTTTAATTGGCACGGTTCCAAGATCTCACTGATTCTCATCTTCCGCCTCCGTTCCGTCCGAAAACCCACTATCGAACATCATCATTTCATTTGCAAGCCGCTTGATCTTCCTGCGCAGGATAAAAATACAATCCGTCATTCTTGCTTTCCCGCGGACGACGTCTTCCGCCAGCGCCCTGCAGCTTGGGGATCCGCAGGCGCCGCAGTCCAGCGCAGGCAGTTTTTCATAAATTTCATTCATTTTCCGCAGTTTTTCCATTGCTTTCGTCATATCCGGATCCAGCTTGCTGACGTCATAGTGGATCAGCGGTTTCTCCCACGCGGTATCCTGCAGCTCTTCCACTTCGATCTCCCTGTATAACGAAGGCGTATCCTCCATTTGCTGACGGTTCCTGTTTTTGGCGACATAGAGGTTTTCCACCGTAAGCGGTCCGCCCGTACAGCCGCCGATGCAGGCGGATGTTTCGATAAAATCAATATCGCGGATCCTGTCGTCTTCGAGATCTTCCAGGATTTTGACGACATTCTGGATTCCGTCGACATAGAGGACCTTCTTCGTATCGATCGCCAGTGCTTCTCCCCCCGTAGATGCCCAGCGGACGCCGTATTTGCCTGCCTGCAGCAGGATCTCGTCCACGTTTTCTTCCCGCATTTTCGCCAGCTGTTTCAATAATTTAAAATAAACGGTCTTGATCGGGATCACGCCATCCACGTTGGACTGTTCCACTTCGAGCGGCGCTTTCGTACTCGTCATTTTGGCAGCGCACGGCGATAAGAAAAATACGCCGACTTCCTCCGGCCCGACGCCGTTTATTTCACAAAATTCCCGCCGCGCATTCTGCGCCGCAATCTCCATCGGCGATTTGATCGGGATCAGGTTCGGGATCAGGTTCGGATAGCGGATCTGGATCAGGCGGACCACTGCGGGACACGCCGAGGAAATCAGGGGAAATTCCCCGAAATGCGCATGCAGATATTGATTGCTTTCGTGCGTGACGATTTCCGCCCCGCGGGCGACTTCGTAAATGGCATCGAATCCCAGCGCCTTCAGCGCCGCGATGATATGCTTCCTTGTATAAAGGTTTGTGTCAAACTGCATGTATAAAGAAGGAGCCGGCAGCGCGATAGTATATTTGTATTCGGCAAGCAGATCCCAGGAATCCGTATGTGCGACTTTCGCTTTGTAGGGACACGTCCGGATACACTCGCCGCAATCGATGCATTTATCGTTCAATATTCTTGCTTTTCCGTTTTGCACCCGAATTGCCTCCATCGGACATTTCTTGATACAATTGGTACAGCCCTTGCACAATTTCTCATCCAGCAGCACGGAATGGCTGTATGCTTCGGACATCCTGAACACCCCCTATTCTTAAAATATGTATTTACACGATATTGACAACCAGCGTTACGACGGTTCCCTCGCCGACTTTGCTTTCGATCCGCATATCGTCCGCGTAGCGCTGCATATTGGGCAGGCCCATACCGGCTCCGAAGCCGAGTTCCCGCACGGTTTCAGGCGCAGTGGACCACCCCGCGGTCATGGCCTGTGCAATGTCCGGAATACCGGGACCGTGATCCGAAATTTTCACAGTGACCTTCTCCGGTGTGATTTCAATATCCGCTTCGCCGCCGCCGGCGTGTATGATGGCGTTGATCTCCGCCTCATACATGGAAATGGCGACGCGTTTGACAACCGCCGGATTTACGCCGATTTTGTTCAGCGTCCGTTTGACGCCGCTCGAGGCTTCGCCCGCCGCCGAGAAATCGACCGCGTCGATATCATAATGTAATGTTACTGACTGATCGCTCAATCCCAGACACCCTTTCCTACAATTCCGGCGCTGTAAAGCTTTCCGCATGTGATGAACAAGGGATGCTTGGTCGTAAGGATCGTAATCCCCATTTCTTTGGCAAGCGATATGATATTCTCCCCGGGAACTTTGCCGCGTACAAAGCAAATTACTTTGATATCCATCATTTCGCAGGTTCTGACGACCTGCGGGTTGACGAGACCGGTACAGAGGATGACGCTTTCTTTGACGAACGCCATTACGTCGCTCATCAGATCCGCCCCGCAGCCGGAATAAATTTCCAGATCCATATTTTCGTCGCCGGTGAGAACCTCCGCATCTAAAATATCGACTATTTCTCTCACTTTCAGCATCAGACATCAAACCTCTTTCTTAGATTGTCAAGCCGTTCGGTCACATTATCGTACATCTGCTGATATTTTACCAGCTTTGCTTTTTCCTCGTCAATCACTTTCTGCGGCGCTTTCGCCAAAAAGCTTTCGTTCCGCAATTTCCCGTTCACGCGGCCGAGTTCTCTTTCCAGATTTTCTTTTTCTTTTGCCAGCCGTTCGAACTCTTTGTCAAAATCGATCAATTCGTCAAGCGGAATATAAATTTCCGCGCCATCCACGACGGCTGCGGCGGCGTCTTCCGGTATGCCGGATTTGTCGCTCTGCACAGAGATCCCGGAAGCATATGCCAGCCGCGCAAACAACGGTTCCGAGCCGCGAAGCACTTCCGCCTGCCTTCCCGCCGCCGTAAACAGAATATGCGCTTTGCGGGAAACCGGGACGTTCATTTCCTGACGGATGTTGCGGACCGCGCGGACCGCGCTGATCACAAGCCCCATATCTTTTTCTTCCGCGGGATATTCCAGCGCGGGATCGTATTGCGGCCAGTCGGAGATCATGATGCTCTCCGCGTCTTGATATAAGCTCTGAAACAGTTCTTCCGTGATAAACGGCATAAACGGATGCAGAAGCTTCAGACATTTTACCAGAACTTCGTTAAGGACGTACTGCGCCTCCGTCCGGGAGGGATCGGCTTCCTCGAAAAGGCGCGGTTTCACGAATTCGATATACCAGTCGCAGAAATGATCCCACATAAAATCATACACCTTTGCCAGCGCCACGCCAAGTTCAAATTTTTCCAGATTTTCCGTAACCTCTTTTACCAGCGTATTGCAGGCCGAAAGGATCCATTTGTCCGCGGCCGTAAATTTTGCAGGATCGACTTTTGTAAAATCCGGTTCGTCGTCGAAATTGAGGAGCACGAATCTGGTGGCGTTCCAGATTTTGTTTGCGAAATTCCGCGCGGCTTCCACTTTCTCCGGCAGATAGCGCTGATCGTTGCCGGGCGCATTGCCGGAGGTCAGCGCAAAGCGCAGCGCATCCGTACCGTATTCCTTGATTACTTCAAGCGGATCGATACCGTTGCCAAGGGATTTGGACATCTTTCTGCCCTGCGAATCCCTGACGAGTCCGTGAATCAGTACGTATTCGAACGGCGGCTCGCCCATCTGTTCGCACGCGGAGAAAATCATACGCGCAACCCAGAAGAAAATAATATCGTATCCCGTAACCAGAACGCTCGTCGGATAGAAATAACTCAGATCTTCCGTCTTCTGCGGCCATCCTAACGTGGAAAACGGCCACAATGCGGAGCTGAACCAGGTGTCGAGCGTGTCGGGATCCTGCCGCAGCTCCGTATGTCCGCAGCGCGGGCAGCGATCCGGCTTTGCGCGGGATACAACCGTTTCGCCGCACGCCTCGCAATAATACGCCGGAATCCGGTGTCCCCACCAGAGCTGACGCGAAATACACCAATCCTGAATATTTTCCATCCAGTTATAATAAATTTTGGAAAAGCGGTCCGGCACAAATTTCACCTTTCCGGATTTTACAGCCGCGATGGCAGGTTCTGCAAGCGGCTTCATCTTTACGTACCACTGCTTGGAAACCATCGGTTCTACGACCGTAGCGCACCGCTGGCACGTGCCGACGTTATGTTTATGCGGTTCCGTCTTTACAAGCAATCCGAGAGCATCCAGATCCGCGATGATTTGCTTTCTCGCGGCGTATCGTTCCATTCCCCGGTATTTTCCCCCGTTTTCATTGATATACCCGCGCTCATCCAGTATTTTGATCACTTCCAGCCCGTGGCGTTTCCCGACTTCAAAATCGTTCGGGTCATGCGCAGGCGTAATCTTGACGGCTCCCGTCCCGAATCCGAGTTCCACGTACTCGTCGGCAATGATCGGAATTTCTTTCTCCATTAATGGTAAAATCAATGTTTTTCCTACGAGATCTTTATATTTTTCATCTGCGGGATTTACCGCAACGGCGGTATCTCCGAGCATCGTTTCCGGGCGCGTCGTTGCAATCATCAGCGACCCGCTGCCATCCGCGAGCGGATAGTTGATATACCAGAAACTGCCGTCAAGTTCTTTGTATTCCACTTCAATATCGGAAATCGACGTATTGCAGTGCGGACACCAGTTCGTGATCCGTTCCCCGCGGTATATGAGTCCCTTCTCATAGAGTCTGACAAAAACTTCCACTACCGCTGCGGACAATCCTTCGTCCATGGTGAAGCGGAGCCGGTCCCAGTCGCAGGAACTGCCCAAGCATTTCAGCTGGTTGACGATTCTGTTTCCGTATAGCTCTTTCCAATCCCAGGCTCTTTTTAAAAAGCCTTCCCTGCCGACGTCTTCTTTGGTGAGACCTTCTTTTGCCATGGCATCCACGATTTTGGCTTCCGTGGCGATGCTGGCGTGGTCGGTGCCCGGGACCCAGAGAGCCGCATAGTCCTGCATCCGTTTAAAGCGGATCAGGATGTCTTGCAGCGTATTGTCAAGAGCGTGTCCCATGTGCAGCTGTCCCGTAATATTCGGAGGCGGTATTACGATCGTAAAGGGCTTTTTGCCGGGATCCGCTTTCCCTTTAAAATACCCTCTTTCTTCCCAGTTCCGATAAATTTTTTGTTCAACGCCGGCGGGATCGTAAACCTTCGCCATGGTGTCAGCCTTTTTCATAAAGTCCGTTTCCTCCCGATATGTTCATTCATCGTTTCATGATACAACGTTTCGTCTGTTTTTGTCAATTGTGAAATAATATCTGCTTCATGCGTCGCCAGAATCAGCAGTGAATCTTCGGCCGCCTCTACTATTTTCCCCAGAATTTTCATTTTCAGCTGCGCATCGATGCCGTTGAAGGGTTCGTCCAAGAGATAGATATCGCCGCCGTACGCCATTGCGCGCGCAAGCGCGGCCCGCCGTTT
>CABQCN010000132.1 GCA_902462635.1 uncultured Oscillospiraceae bacterium | reverse complement strand
GCCGAGCCGAAGCCGTTGCGGAATTTAATACGCAGGAAAATTTCTCTGCCTGGCTGCAAACGGTCCGGGAGGCGCTGCTTCAGACGCAGAAGGATGTTTTATAATTTATGAAGCGGAAACCGTATCAATCAACGATATTTCGGAAAATATTGATCTCAATGCTGATCATTGTGCTGATTCAGTCTGTGTTGATTTACGGTGCCATTATCTATGGCGGATCTCTCACCGAATTGGAAAAAAATTCCTTTGATATTTTTGGAGAGAAAGTCATAAGCCGCAAAAATAATTTAGAAAATGAAATGCTGCAGCGCTGGTCGGAGCTCAGCGCCGCCGTCGAGACGGCAGAAAAACTGGCGGCTGATCTGGCAGAGGAAAATCAAACGGATATTCTTGCACTTGCCGCGAATCAGTCGCTGGCCGACCTGTATCTGACGAGTTACGCAGAGGAGCTGATTAACCTCATCCGGCGAAACACGGTCAGCGGGACATTTCTTGTTTTGGAGAACGGAAACGATACGACGAAAAACGGTTTGTATTTACGGGATTACGATCCCTCCACCAGTTCCAGCGACCATTCGGATCTGCTGGTATTGCGCGGTTCGCCGGCGATTACCAAAAAAATAAATATTTCTCTCGACTCTCTTTGGCAGCCGAAATTTACGTTTACGGGAACCAATTCTGCGTTCTATACGAAACCTTTTGCGGCCGCGGAATTATATAAGACGTTGGACTGGAGGGATCTTGGATATTGGTGTCCCCCGTTCCGCATCGACGCGGAAAACCCCAACGATACGATCGATATGATCACGTATTCCGTTCCGCTGCGCACGGCGGAAGGCGATCCGTTCGGAATATTGGGAATAGAAATTTCGGCGGATTATTTAAAAAAACAATTACCCGCTTCCGAACTGCACGGCGATATCCGCGGCAGTTATCTGTTTGCACAAGGAAACGCAGAGACGGATGTTTACGATAGTTTTATCCGGAGCGGCAGCGCGCTGGGAACGATGCTGGACGCGGCGGACCGACTCTCCTTTCAAAAGATGACGAAACATAAGACTTTTTATACTTTGAATACGGAAAATCTCCCCTATTCCGCGGATGAAAGGAAGATTTACGGTTCGATACAGCAATTGGTTCTTTATAATACGAACACCCCGTTTGAAAATGAAAAATGGGTATTGATGGGCGTGATCAGCGAAACATATCTGCTGGAATTTTCACGTCATTTCCAACAAATTCTGATTATCGCATGGGTTGCGGCATTTCTGATTGGCGCGGTCGTGGTTGTCGCTACGGCGCGCATGATTACGAAACCAATCAGTACGCTGTCGCAAAAAATCAAGCGCGCGGATCCGAACCGCTTAATTAAACTGGAACGCGTCAATATCGCGGAGATCGACAGGCTCTCGGATTCCATCCAGTCTTTGAGCACGCAGGTTATTGAATCGGCGCTACGCCTTTCCAAAATATTGGAATTGACCAGTATCGAATTGGCTGCTTTCGAATACGACTTCAAACGGAAAAAAATCTTTTGTACGAAACGATTCTTTACGATCGTGAACCGATCGGATCTCGGTACGAACGATGGGTATCTTGATATAGAAATATTCCGTTCTGTTTTTGATGAAATGGATGGAGAGCCGGAGGATGAGGAAGGAAATTCTGTCATCTATTCCATAAAAGAAAACGACCAAACGCGCTGGATCCGTTTGAAACTCGCGGAGGAAGGCGCGCTCGGCGTCATAATCGATGTGACCCAGGAAATCCGCGAGAAAAAGCAATTGGAACACGACAGAAATTATGACTTGCTTACCAATCTGCTGAATCGCCGGGCGTTTTATGAAAAAATGCAAAAATTATTCGCTGCCCCGCAAACGCTGAAAACCGCAGCGGTCGTGATGATGGATTTAGACAATTTGAAATTTGTGAACGATACGTACGGTCACGATTACGGAGACGAATATATCCGCCGCGCTGCAGAGGCGATCCGCAGAGGCGCCGGGGATTTTGCTGTGGTATCCCGCATCTCCGGGGATGAATTTGTATTTTTGCTTTACGGTTTTCCTTCTAAAGACGAAATCCGCGGTATCTGTGAACAGATAAAACAATGCTTGCAAACCTCTCTGCTCTATTTGCCGGACGGTTCGTCGATGCAAATCCGGGCCTCGGCCGGCGTTGCCTGGTATCCGCAAGATGCGACGACCTATGACGAACTGGTGCGCTACGCAGATTTTACCATGTATATGGTGAAAAAAACAAATAAGGGCCGTTTCGATGAATTTTCAATTGAAGATTATAACAACAAAGCCTATTTGCTGCAATGCCGGGAGGAACTCAATACGCTGCTGGAAAATTCCCTAGTAGAGTATTATTTTCAGCCGATCGTCGACGCGCATACCGGGAACGTATTCGGATTCGAAGCGCTGATGCGTCCGGATACCCCGAATATCCGGACGCCGGACAAATTGCTTTCTCTTGCCCGTTCCCAATCAAAACTTGCCGAAGTGGAGCGGATGACGATGTTTCAGTCGATAGAACATTTTACGAATCAGAACGGTTTTGCCGACGGTATCCGCCTGTTTATCAATTCGATTTCCAATCAACAGCTCTCCCCTGCCGATGCAGATGCATTAGAGCGAAAATACGGCGCGTTGCTAAGCCATGTGGTATTGGAACTGACGGAAGAAGAATCCAACATATCGAGCGTAACGCAGCAAAAGCGGAAGTATCTTATGCAGTGGAAGGCGCAGCTGGCGCTGGACGATTACGGAATCGGATACAACGGCGACGCGGTATTGCTGGAAATCAAACCGGATTACATCAAGCTCGATATGACGCTGATCCGCGATGTCGATAAAGATGAAAACAAGCGGATGCTGATCGACAATATTATTTTATATTGTAAAAGCAGAGGGATCAAAGTGATTGCAGAGGGGATTGAAAAAAAAGAGGAAATGGAAATCCTCATCCGGGCCGGCGTGGATTATCTGCAAGGATATTATTTAGGCAGGCCGCAGCCGTCGGCGCAATACCAGGTCCATTGCGAAAGCGACATCCGCCGGATCGCCGAAAAATATAAAAAGGATTTAACATAAAACGCCCCTTCGCATCTTACCGACACGTGGGGCGTTCTTCGGGCGTTATTCCGTTCAAATTTCTTCTGCTGTAAACTCGATTTGCTTCCCGCCCGCCAGTGCGCTCTGCCGGAGCGTTTCGATCAGGCGGATCGTCGCGGCAGCACTTTCCGGCGGGTTCTTTACATTTGCTTCCCCGGAGGCAATGCTGTCGATGAAAAATTCGATTTCTCCGGTATACCCGTCCGGTCCGCTGAGCGCAGCTTGATAGCTGCCGCCGTCGCGCGGATAAACGGTAACTCCGCCGTTTTCTCCTACCAGCGTCGCATTTTCAAAAGCAACGCGGAAATCCGCTGCAAAATTCGTTCCGGTCTGGGACCAGTCGCCGATCGCCGTTACCGGAAGTTCCGGATAATACAGTTGCGAATAGACGACGTCGAATTTGGAGTCGATATCCTGTGCGCGGCAGGAAACGGATTCCGGCTCTCCAAACAGATAGCGGATCATATCAAGGTCATGGATATGCATATCCATCAGACAGCCGCCGGAAAGCTCCGGATTCATATACCAGTTCTCCCACGCCCACTTCGGCGGAGCGCTTTGTCTGCGGAACGCTGCCGCCATCGGCCTGCCAAACTCGCCGCTGTCAACCGCATTTTTCAGAAAAGAATAATCCGGGAAAAAACGGAGGCACTGGCCAATCATCAGTTTGCGCCCGGATTCCCTGGCGGCGCGGATCATATCGAGGCAATCCGTATACGTACGTGCCATGGGCTTCTCACTAAGTACGTGATAACCGCGGCGCAGCATGTCGGCCGCCGTCGGCGCGTGGAACGGCGTCGGCAGGCAGATATCAACGATATCCGGCGTTTCATTTGCAAGCATCGTTTCCAGATCCGTGTACCGGCGGACTTCCGCCGCCGCGTTTTCTTCCCCGCCCCCGATATTGATCTCCATTTTTTGCGTAAAACGTTTTGGGTCAATGTCACATACGGCCAAAAGCTGTGCCTTCCCTTTCTCCTGCAAGTATTTGTAAGCGGGCATATGCGCCGCCTGCGCGATTCCTCCGAATCCTACCAGTACTACTTTCAACATGTCATCTGTCTCCTTCCAAACAATTGCTTTTTATAATATGATCGATTGCATTCGATGTATTCTGCAATAAAACTTCGGGATGCGAAATGTATGGGGAAACTTCCGCCGTTACCCAGCCGTCGTAGCCAATCTGCCGCAGCGCCTGCATGACGGCGCTGAAATCCACATCTCCGGCAAGCAGATCTACAAATCCATCAAGCGTGCCGACACTGCGTTTATAATCCTTAAAATGAACTTTTACGATGCGGTTTCCTAAAATCCGAATCCATTGTTCCGGATATCCGTCCCGCACGACGTTTCCGACGTCAAAATAAGCGCCGACCCACGGACTGCCGATCCGATCAATAAAATCACGCATTTCCAGCGGAGAAAGCAAAAACTTGTTCCAGACATTTTCCAGACCGATTTTTACGCGTTTCTGCGCGGCATATGCGGATAACCTCGTGACCGCGGCCTGCGCGCGTTCATAGGCGATATCGTAGGGAACGACGGCGGCCGCGGCATCGAATCCCGCAACCATCCCCGGTAATAGCAGGATCGTATCGCAGCCGAGGACCGCCGCGGCATCTAAGTGACGCATTCCGAATTCTTCGGCTTTTTCCCGCGTGGCGAGATCCTCTGAAGTCAGAGAAAGACGCCAATACGCCCCGCTTGCCAGACTATAAAGGGAAAGACCGTATTGCTCCGCCATTTTACGAATCTCTACAAGATCCGAAGGCGCGGACAACGGGCAAACCCGACCGGATTCCTCAAACGAAAGCTCAATTCCATCGTAACCGTAGCATTTCGCCATCTGAAAACATTTCTGAAGGTCATTTTCCGCAAACGCCCATATGCTGATACCTTTTTTCATAAAACGGCCACCGCCTCTCTTGTGCCTGGATTGTAACAAAAAGAGGCCGCCGGTAAAATACAGTATCGGCTACGTAATTTGCACTTTTGGCTGCATTTCGCACGTTCAGTCCGCCGCTATCCGTTCTCCTTTATTCAAGCGAGACTTTTTGCCTGGGAGGATAAAATTCATAAAACAGATGCA
>CABQCN010000131.1 GCA_902462635.1 uncultured Oscillospiraceae bacterium | reverse complement strand
TGAATATCTTGATGCATATGCTACGATGAATTTTTAAGCAATGTCTGGCAGTGAATTCCAAACAAGATAAACGTAGGATATAAATTATTATTTGTACTTTTAAGGCTGTCAAATAAAAATTGGCAGCCTTTACGTGAATCGAGGGAAAACCGGGCCGGGCGGAGGAGAACGGTATCGTACTTGATGGCAATGAGAGAGTCACGGCGCGGACGCGGCAGAGTGCGGTAAATTACGAATATGATAACAGGAGTATCCTTACAGCTGCGGCAATGCAAACAATATCCGGCAGACGTTTCAATGCAGGAACAAAGAATATAGGAGCAATATCATCATGGATGATCTGGGCCGGGATCAGCTCCGACAACATTTTCCTGGGAACGGGCAATCTGCAGCGCAGTTTTACGCATACAACGAGAAGTCAAACGACGGAATACATCACAAACGACAGAGAAACATCGGTTATGAATACGGCAAAGAGGAACGGATCACGAGCGTAACGCGTTAACGACCAGTTAAAAATGGACAAATTTTGGTTTAGACGTTGGATATATCTTGTTGAAAAGGGCTGCGCCGATGGATTGATTATCCCTCCTGTTGATAAGAATGAAAGAGATCGGGCTATATAAGCGGAACGCTCCCGCAAAGCGCCGCGCATTGACAAGCAAGGGGCGTTCCTTTACAATGATGCGAGAACGGATTCCTGTTATAAAAATAAATAATTTTCGCTTGTTGGGAAAAAGTTGATTTTTCCGTGGTATCTTACTTACGGACAGGCGGATATTTCCACGCGGCCTGCCGCGGCTGCACAGGAACGAATGCAGTATTGAAGCCGTACGAAATGAGGAAAGAATAGAATGCGATTTCATTGGACGCAAAAACAAAAAAAAGTTATTACGATATGCTGCATTGCGGTATTTATTCTGTTTTCCGTTTTAATTTGCTGGTTCATTGGCCGGCCGATGCTGAAATTCGTATCGGAACCGGAAAAATTCCGCGCCTGGGTAGACGGACACGGATTTTATGGAAGACTTGCCTTTGTGGGCATGATGGTACTTCAGATATTCATCGCGATTATTCCGGGGGAGCCGCTTGAAATCGGCGCCGGTTACGCATTCGGCATGTGGGAAGGAACGCTGCTCTGTATGCTCGGCGCGCTGATCGGCAGCGCGCTCGTATTCCTGTTTGTCCGCCGGTTCGGAATCAAAGCGGTGGAAGTATTCTTCTCAAAAGAAAAAATCCATTCTCTGCGTTTCTTGCGGAACAAGAAAAAATTGAATCTATGGGTATTTATTATTTTTGCGATACCAGGTACGCCGAAGGATTTACTCTGCTATTTCGTAGGACTGACGGAAATGAAATTTTCCACCTGGATGCTGATTACCGCGGTAGCCAGGATTCCCTCGATTATTACTTCCACGATCGGCGGCGACGCGCTCGGCATGAAGAATTATTTGTTCGCGATTATCGTATTCGCTGCGACAATGCTGATCAGCGGCGCCGGGATTCTGATTTACCATATCATTTGCAAGAAACACGAGGAAAAAGCGGATGGACATCCTGACGACGATTAAATATATCAATCTTGCGGTCGCTGTCCTTTTCTGCAGCTGCTATGCATATCAAATATTTTATATTCTTTTGCCGTTTTTTATAAAAAAGCATACGTTTCTTCCGGTAAAATATTACAGATACGCTATTTTGATTGCCGCGCGCAATGAGGAAGCCGTATTGCCGCATCTGCTCGAACGCATCCGTAAACAAGATTATCCGCAGACGCTGATCGATGTTTTTGTCGTTGCCGATAATTGCACGGATCGTACGGCAGATGCCGCCGCGTTGTGCGGCGCGCGCGTATACCGCCGCTTCCACGATACGCGCATCGGGAAAGGATATGCGTTGGAATACCTGATCCAGAATATTCAAGGCGATTACGGAACACAATACTTTGATGGCTATTTCGTATTCGATGCCGATAACCTGCTTGCGGAAAATTATATTTCAGAAATGAATAAAGTCTTTTCCGACGGGTTTCGTATCGTAACGAGCTATAGGAATTCCAAAAATTACGGGGACAACTGGATTTCCGCAGGGTACGCGCTTTGGTTTCTGCGGGAATCGAAATATCTGAATCAGGCGCGTATGGCGCTGGGTACGAGCTGCGCCGTATCGGGAACCGGTTTTTTATTCGGCAAAGATATTTTACGGAACTGCGGCGGCTGGAAATTTCATCTTTTGACGGAGGACATCGAATTTACGATCCACAACGTTGTGAACGGTGAGAAAATCGGATATTGCTGCAGCGCCGTGCTGTATGACGAGCAGCCGGTGAAATTTTCCCAGTCCTGGCGGCAGCGGCGGCGCTGGACAAGGGGCTATCTGCAGGTTTTCCGTAAATACGGAAAACCATTGGTACGCGGCGTCTTTCGTAGAAATGGTTTTTCCTGCTTCGATATGGGTATGACCATTTTACCGGCATTTGTATTGTCTTCCTGCGGACTGGCTGCCAATTTGCTTCTGGGCGCGGCGGGGATCTTTCAGGGAGGACAGATGCATTCTTTCCTCACAGCTGCCGTAACGTCCTTCTTCAGCAGTTATCTGTTCCTGTTCGGTCTCGGTCTGATCGCAGTCATTACGGAATGGAAGCGTATTTATGCGGAGAATTATAAAAAAGTCTTTTCTCTGTTTACGTTCCCGTTTTTTATGATGACGTATGTGCCGATCTCCATTGCGGCAATGTTCTGCAGCGTCGAATGGAAGCCGATCGAGCATCGCGCCGCGGTAACGCTGGAGGAAGTAACTCATACGAATTTGGCAATCAAAGTCGGAGCCGATCCGTTGATTGCGAACGGAGGTGCGCACAATGGCGCAGACGATCCTGGCAGTAGATGATGAAAAAGATATTGCGGAACTGCTGAAATATTATTTTACGAAACAGGGGTATCAGGTGATCACGGCGCTAAACGGCAGACAAGCGCTGAAATTCGCGGAGAAGAAACCGGATCTGATACTACTTGATATCAATCTCCCGGATATCGATGGCCTTTCGATCTGTGAGAAAATCCGCAATTTCGTATCCTGCCCGATTATTTTCCTGACGGCGCGAATCGAAGACAGCGATAAAATCAAGGGCTTTGCCGCCGGCGGCGACGATTATGTGATCAAACCGTTTTCTATGGAAGAACTCGGCGCCAGAGTCGCGGCGCATCTGCGCAGAGAACAGCGCCGCGCCGGCGTCACCGCGTTTCGCTTCGATGAGAATCTGGTAATCGATTACGGAGAACGGCGCGTATTTTACAAGGAAAAAGAACTTGTGTTTGCCAAAAAGGAATTCGATATTATCGAATATTTATCACAGCATCCGGGGCAGGTATTCGACAAGGAAACGATTTACGGACGCGTATGGAGTTATGACAGCGCGGGAGACAGTTCCGTGGTGACGGAGCATATCCGGCGCGTACGTGCAAAATTCTCCGCCGCCGGCGCCGGACCGTATATCGCGACGATCTGGGGGTGCGGATATAAATGGATCAGATAAAGAGAAAGTTCCGGAATTTGTCGATTCGCGCTTCGTTTGTGATATACGCGCTGCTGGCGCTCGTCGCGGCATTGCTCTTATGCTCTTTCCTGATGAATTTAATCGACAGCCGGAAAATGCATATTTACTATAAATAAAAAGAAATGTCCCGGACCTACGAGGTGCCGGAAGACGGCGCGGTGGAAATTACGTACGAAAGGGAGCGGATCTTGTATATCATTTATGACAAATCGGGCGCGGTAGCGGATTCGTTTACCGTTCAGAATGAGGAACGGGTGGAAACGGTCTACAGCAGTCAAAATCCGGAAAACATCGCCGGTGTTTCTGTAATGCCCGCCTATTCCGATGCGGATGAAGCGGCGGATGTGATCCTGGAGATGCTGTCCTTGATCACGATTCCCGTCGCCTTTTGCGGAAGCATGATCGTATGCGCCGTTTTATTTTACAGAAAGAAACTCAAAAAACCGATCGAACTTTTGAAAAATGCTTATCGGAAAGTAGCGGAGAATGATCTGGATTTTACGCTGCAATACGATTCCACGGACGAAATGGGAAAGCTTTGCGAAGCCTTTGAAAAAATGCGGCGAAGTTTACAGGAAAACAACCGTGAAATGTGGCGGCAGATGGAAGAACGGAATCGACTGAACGCCGCGTTCTCCCATGATCTGAGGACGCCGCTGACGGTGCTGAAGGGGCATGCCTCCATGCTGCTTTCTTCTTTGCCGGAACATACGGTATCGGAGGAAGAGGTGACCGGCGAAATTCGTACGATGTCCAGGCATATCACGCGCCTGGAAAATTATGTGGAGGCAATGGCGCAGCTGCAGCGGCTGGAAGACATCGAAATCCGCAGGGAGGAAATCGATAGGCGCGGACTGCTCCGCAACTTGGAAGAAACAGGAAGAATCCTATGCGCGGAGAAAGCGCTGGATTTTCGCGATTTTATGGAAGAAGACTTTCTTTTTGCCGATGAAGAGGCCATTTCACAGGTCTATGAAAATTTACTTTCGAATGCGCTGCGCTATGCGGAGCGAAAAATAGAAGTCACGTTCCGGACGTTTGCACGTTTCTTCTGCATCGAAGTTTCCGACGATGGGAAAGGTTTTACCCGTACCGGCCTGGAGAAAGCGGCGTCGCCTTTTTATCGGGAAAGCAAGGAAGATGGCACTTCTCATATGGGACTCGGATTGAATATCTGCAAAATATTATGCATCAAACACGGCGGCTATCTTACCGTGTCGAACCGGGAACACGGCGGCGCCTGCGTTACCGCGGCCTTTGCCGTACGCCCCGATCCCGGATGTTGAAAAAAAACGGAAGTTGTCGTATACTAAACAAGTAAATGATTTATTTTTGTTAGATGTTTTTAGCGGCGTCGCAATAGCATGCAGCGGAATATTCTGTAAACCTCCGCTTTGAAAATCGGGTGATTTACGGATAGAGTGGGGTTGGTTTGAATGGAGGATGCGATCATATTTGGATCCGGCGAAGGCCGGGAAACGGATGCGGAAGAACTGGCCCGTTTTCTGAACACGGTACCGGGCGGAATCATTAAATGCTTGCGCGATGATCATTTTACTATATTAAGAGTAAATAAGGGACTGTTGCAGCTCCTTGGATATACGCCCGCGGAGTTGGTTCATTGTTTTAAAAAACAGTATGCGGAACTGATCGTACCGGAAGACC
>CABQCN010000130.1 GCA_902462635.1 uncultured Oscillospiraceae bacterium | reverse complement strand
ATATTCCACAGGAGAAAGGCCGCCGTGCTGGAGCCAGTAAACGTCGAGAATAAAAAAGAAAACCTCCGGATCAGATTCTTCAATCATCAGGTCAAACCACATTTTACCGTCTGTTTTTTCCATTTCGAACGAATGGTTGTGGTAGTGGAAGGTCATGCCGCTCTCTTTTAAAATGCGCCCCGCTTTATTAAAATCTTCCGTAAAACGTTTGATGCCTTCCCCGCTTCTTTCATATTGTGCCGGAAGCGCGCCGATTCCTACATAATCGCATCCAAGGAGCCGGTGTTCTTCTATTACGGCGGCAGTGTCCTGTAAAACGCGGTCCGGATGAGAATGCGTAATGACGATTTTCATCCCGGCCTCGTCGCAGATGCTGCGGATTTCCGCCGGCGGCAGATTGATTGCAGAAATCTGCACGCTGCGGTATCCGATCGCGGCAAGCCGGTGTAATGTTTCGCTGAATTCGTTTGCGGTTTTGCAAAGATCCCGCACCGTGTATAATTGCGCTCCTATTTTCATATTGAATCCTCCTTGACGAATGATTTATCGGAAATGGTTCCACAGCCAGCGGCAGCTCATTTTCACCCAGGCTTCGGCATCTTTGTTTACGAATTCCGCTCCCGCAGCGTCCGTCGTATGATTGCACATTGCGAGTCCATGGTTCCCTTTCTCGAAAATATGCAATTCAAAATCAATTCCATGCTTTGCAAGCGCCTCTGCAAACAACAAAGAATTGCATACGGAAACAAGCTGATCCTGGCGCGTATGGAACAAAAAAACAGGGGGCGTATGCGCGCCGACGTGCTTTTCGCACGAAACGAAATCGAGCATCCGCTGCAGTTCTTCCGGCGATCCCGATTCGCTGACCTTATAAAGAAGATTGTGAATGGAATCTCTGTGTGCGTATTCGCCGGAGGTGATCACAGGATATCCTAAAATTAATGCATCCGGTTTGTTTTGCCCATTCTCACAGCCGGACAGGCGCATGATCTCCGGATCGTTCCAATGAACGCCTTGCATCGCCACGAGATGACCGCCGGCGGAGAATCCACATACGGCCACTTTATTGGGATCCGCATGCCACCGCGCAGCATTTTGCCGTATGATCCGGAGCGCTGTGGAAAGATCTACATTCGGATTCGGATAAAAGGCATCCACACCGACACGGTAGCGTAATATGCCGACATGGAATCCGTCGGCCAGATAGGCAAGCCCCACCGGATCCGCTTCACGGTCCGAGGTCATGGCATACCCGCCTCCCGGGCATACCAGAACGAACGGCCGTAAATGGGAAAGCGTAATCTCGGGCGATTCCTCCTGGATATAGACGTCCAGTTTATAATTCTCCCCGTCGTTGATCCGAAACGTTTCTTTCATCATAACACAACAGCTCCTTTCGGAAATAATTGATACGGCTGCCCTCCCGGGCAGCAAAAATCCGCAGCAGATATCAAAATCTGTCTGCGGATAAAATCCGATTTCTGCATCGTCATTCTGCGCTGGCAGCGTTCAATGCTTTGGTCATTCTCGATTTTTTGCGAGCCGCCGTATTTTTATGGATAAGCCCCTTCGCCGCTGCTTTATCTAATTTAATACAGGCTGCTTTCACCGTCTCTGCGGAAGCTTCGTCATGATTTGCAACCGCAAGCTTGGCTTTCTTTACGGATGTTCTGAGAGATGACTTGGCAGAAGCATTTCTGGCCGCTTTCTTCTCGGATATAATAACTCTTTTCTTGGCTGATTTAATATTCGGCATTCAATTCACCTCCAAAAACCCATTTCCGCGCTCTTTCTTTTTGCGCTTTTGTTATTTTAACATATCAAAAGCATAATTGCAATAGTTAAAAATCAATTTCACAGGATTACCGCCAGGAATTTTGCCGGTTTTCCATCCAACGCCCGCATGCCGTGCGGCATTTCCGAGTTGAAGTACAGGGAGTCCCCTGGTTCCATGATCACTTCCTGTCCGTTCAGCAAAATCAGCAATCTGCCTTCCACGCAGTAATTGAACTCCTGCCCCTCATGTACGTTCAAGTGAATTTTCTCATTTTCACTGCTGTTCACCGTCACCATAAACGGCTCCGCCCTTTTATTTGCGAAATTGTACGCAAGATGCTGGTAAATATAATGTTCTACCCGTTCCACGCGGATGCCCCTGTCTTTTTTGACAAACGTAAAATTCTGGAGCATCGGCTGTCCGCCGGAAAGCAGATCCGCCATATCGACATGGAATAATTTTGAAACTTCAAAAATAAAACTCATCGGAATATCTGCTTCTCCGCTTTCATAAATCAAATATTCAGACAGCGGAACGCCCAGTTCTTTCGCGGTATCCGCGGGTGTTTTCTCCGCGATTTCGCGCAGATCCCTGATTCTTGCCGCAATGTCGGCGATTTGCTTATTAATACTGTCCATAAAGCCACTTCCTTCCGATTATTTGATATCTCTCCGGCAGAAATGATCCAGACCGACGGATACCATACAGATAAGAATTATTATAATATAAATAACGGAAAAAACAAGCGGAGCGGCCGAAGCATCTGCAATATTCCCAAACAGCATTCCACCGATGTTCTGCGAGGTCCCCGTCGTATAAAAAATCTTTTCAAAAAGCCCCAGGTTGCTGAACGGCAGGAATTTGACCAGGTACGCATATCCCGACAACCCCGAAACCACCAGTAAATGCAGAAAACTGCCGCCAAGGTAAAGGCCGATCGTTACGGAAACAGACGCCGCCGTATTTTTCGTCACAATCGAAAGCAGATAAGCAAGCGTCGTAAAAATCAGGAGCGGCACGATATTGCATAAAGCGGAGAGAAACTGGTACAGAAAATAATTCATCTCCGCCGCGCGCCCGGATACGAGGAAGATCTTATCGCCGAAGGAGTCAAAGCCGAACAGCAGTCCGTTTGTCAGGGAAGCAACCCCGTACGTATATAATATCAGAAACAGCATCGTTACGATCAGGGAAAGATATTTCGCTGCAAAAATTTTCCACCGTTTGACTGGGGCGATGATCAATGATTTGATCGTTCCCGTCGACATCTCATGCGACATCATAGAGCCTGCCAAAATGATCAGAATGATAATCACAAATATGAATCCGAGGCTGGAAGCCATAACATAGGACTCTCCTCCCGGCGTATTGTCAGGCTCCTCTTGCAGAAAGCCTTTTTCGATTTTCGCGTTCACCAGGATCTGATCTTTCTCTAACACCGCTCTGCGTTCCTTCGTCAGATTTCCTCCGTTTTGCAAGTCAACGTTGTTTCTTAAAGAAGCGTCGATCAGCGACTTTTCGCTCAAAAGCGTTTCCGCTCTGTTCTTTTCCTGATAAGAAGCATATTGGCCTGTAGGACAGAGTTTCAGCAGCGCCTCATTATAAGAAGTCATGGCGTCCTTCTGGGCGTCGCTGAGCGACGAATCCGCCTGGATCTGCTGATTTCTCATCCGGATATATTCTCCATAATCATCGAGTTTCAGCGCGGCATCGAGTTCCTCGTATTGTTTTCGGAGCGTCTGATATTCCGCCGCAGACAAATCTCCGTTGTAAAATTCTATCTTCAGCATCTGATTGCGGAGATCCACCAGCTCCGCCAGCATCGTATACCGGTAGGATAATTCCCCGATTTTATTTTCCTTCGCGTAATTTCCAAAAATGTCATAATTGACATATTCGGTTTTCAGCTCGAACAGCTGCATTTTTAAATTCTCGGCTTCCGTCGGGGGGAGCGTTTCGTCCTCCAGCATTTTTTCATACTGCTGAATTTGTCTCTGCAGGGACTCCGCGTATTCGATATTGTATTTGACCGCATCATAGCTCCCTTCCGGATACCCCATATAATAATGATTCGTTTCTTTCATAAAAGCGGAACAGCCGATCATTCCAACGGTCATGACGATCACGATAATAAATACCGATATTTTCTTTCTGCTTTTCAGCATCTCATTATGAAATAAAGCACCTAATTTACGCAATGGAAATACCTCCTCCCGTAATCGCGATAAACGCTTCTTCCAGAGAATTCTCCATTTCGGAAATCGCGTAAACGGCGATTCCGTTTTCAACCAGCATCCGGTTGAATTCCGGAATCTTTTCTCTGGAAATCACAAGCTGCACGGAACGTTCGTCCGTGAAATTCCCGCCGCCGTACAGGGCTTCCTGCCCATACGTTTCAGCGGCAAGTTCCGTAGCGCTTTGGACGCTTTGCGGATCTACCTCGAAACGGTATGCTTCTTTCTGGGATGCCATATGTAAAATATCCTCGATCGGCTTTACGTCGATCACGCTGCCGCGGTCGATGATCGCAACCCTGTCGCACATCAGTTCCATTTCCGCAAGCATGTGGCTCGATACGAAAACCGCGATATTTTCTTCATGCGCCAGTTTTTTGAGGATGTCCCGGAGTTCTTTGATGCCCGCGGGATCGAGTCCGTTCGTCGGTTCGTCCAGAATCAGCAGCTTCGGCTTATGGACGATCGCCTGCGCCAGCCCGATCCGCTGCTTCATGCCGAGAGAATATTTTTTGAGCTTCTCCCCCGCCCTGTTCTGCATGCCGACCAACTCCACGACCTCCCGAAGTCGTTCTTCCGTAACGCCGTCATGGAGACGCGCGTACATGCGAAGATTTTCATAACCGGTCATTTCCTTGTACATTTCAGGATTTTCCACGATCCCGCCAACCAGATTCATCGCCTGCTCATAATGCTTTTTCAAATTCAGGCCGCAGATGGAGATTTCGCCGCCATCTGGAAACAGGAATCCCATGATCATTTTGATCGTCGTCGTTTTACCGGCGCCGTTCGGTCCCAAAAAGCCGAATATTTCTCCGCCGTACACCTCAAACGATACGTCGCGGATCACTTGCCGGGCGCCGAAACTTTTATTTAAATTTGTAACGCTTAATATGGCTTCCATGGCGTGCCCTCCTTTATCTCCCATATACATAGGACGTTGAATAGATTCCGGAACCGGCTCCGGAATTTTCCAAAGAGTAATTCAGATAATAAATTTTCAATTCCCCATCTACTCTTTTGAACGAAAAACGGTAGGTATTGCGAAACGGTTCGAACTCTGTCTCGTTCTGATCCGTTTTACCGCTGATGCCGAGGAAAAAACGCATCGACAGCACGCCGTCGTTATATCCGGGATCATAGATGTCCTGAATGAAAATACTGCATGACTTATAGAAATTTTTTTTGCGGTACTGTTCGTGAATATTATTTT
>CABQCN010000129.1 GCA_902462635.1 uncultured Oscillospiraceae bacterium | reverse complement strand
CGGAAAATATCGTGATCGTCAAAGGGCGTCTCAGCATCCGCGAAGACGACACGCCCAAGATTTTACCGGATGAAATTTACAATATTCAGGACTATATCTTGAAAATGAACCATCCCGCCTCCGCGCAAACCGCGCCGCCAAGCGAAACCGTACTGACCGTTACCAATGAAACCGCCAAACGCGTGCTGGCGTTCGTGAAATATTTTTCCGGCCGAAGCCCGGTGAAAATCATCGATCAGGAAACGGGGAACTGCGTCTATTCCGGATACATGAACACGGCGGAGGAAGTCATGAAAGAACTTGAAACGGTAACGGGATTATAGTATAATCTTTTCCCGTAGGACTTAACATTTTGGAGGCTGAGCTTTATGGATATAAAACGAATCGGCGTCCTGACCTCAGGCTGCGACGCGCCCGGCATGAACGCCGCGATCAGAGCGGTGGTCAGATCGGGAATTTACAGAGGGTTTCAGGTATACGGGATCAGAAAAGGGTACGAGGGACTTCTGAACGGAGAAATGTTCGAAATGAACCTTCGGAGCGTTTCCGAAATCATGAGCAGGGGCGGCACGATTCTGCAGACCGCAAGAAGCAAAGAATTCAATTCGCCGGAAGGCGTCAAAAGAGCCGTCCGCATGGCGGAGGTTTTTAAATTGGATGCGATCGTCGTGATCGGCGGCGACGGCTCCTTCCGCGGCGCGCGGGATCTGGCGCGGGAAGGTTTGAACGTCATCGGAATCCCGGCTACGATCGACAACGATATCGACTGTACGGATTACACGATCGGCTTCGATACGGCGCTCAATACCGTGAAAGATGCGATCGACAAGATAAAAGACACCGCGTTTTCCCACGAGCGCTGCAGCGTGGTCGAGGTTATGGGCAGGGGCGCCGGTTACATCGCGCTGCACTGTGCGATCGCGGATGGCGCGGAAGCCTGCATTTTACCCGAGAAGGAATTCAATATCGATACGGATATCATCCAGCCCATTATCGGCTGCAGAAACCGAGGCAAACACCATTACATCGTGATTATCGCCGAGGGCGTCGGCGGAACGATGGAGATCTCGGAGCAAATCCGGGCCATCACCGGTATTTCCACTACCGCCACGATTCTCGGACATCAGCAAAGGGGCGGCAGCCCTACGGTACGCGACCGCGTCGCGGCAAGCCTGATGGCCGTCAAAGCTACGGAAGTGCTGCAGGAAGGCCAGAAGAACAAGATCATTGCCGAGAAGAACGAGCAGTATATCGCCATCGACATCGAGGAAGCGCTCAATATGAAGAAGCAGATCGACGAGTCGATGATCGAGACAAGCAAAATGCTTTCATTATAAGTTATTTAAGAGGTGTGTCAATATTTTCGGATACGCGGTGCCCTTCAAACCGGAGCTCAAATTCAGGGAATACGATTGTTATAAAATGTATTATTGCGGCGTGTGCAAAAGCATCAGCCGCAATTTTGGTCAGCTGCCGCGCTTCGGACTCGTAAACGAAACTTCCGTACTTTCCCTGATCCTCAATATTGCGTGCGGAAAGATCCGCACGCCGGAAATACTGCATAAAAACTGCATCGCACATCCGCAGAAAAAGGCGGATGCCGTCGTCGGAAACGACGCGGTGGATTACGCGGCCGGCGTCAACGTGCTGCTGATGTATTTCAAATTGCTGGACAGCTGGCACGATGACAAAAATATCGCGGCAAAAGCAGGCAGCGCCGCGATTTTCCGGGCATTCCGCAAAGCCTCCGCAAGATATCCGATCGCGGCGGACGCCGTTTACTTTTCCATTCGGGAACTGACGAAACTCGAGAAAGACGGCTGCGACGCGGTCGATGCCGCCTGCGAACCGTTTGCAAACATGATGTCAGATATTTTCAGGTGGAAAGACAGTGATATTTTCTGCTCTGAACCGATAAAATTGGATTTACTCGGCGAAATAGGGTATAATGTCGGAAAGTGGATTTATCTCATCGACGCGGTATCCGACTTTGCGGAAGATCAGAGAAAAGGAAACTACAACGTGCTGATTCGCCGTTACGGGGAACGTTATGATTCTGCGGATGTAAAATTCATTTTAGAAATGTGCCTTGCGCGCTGCGCGGCTGCTTGGGAGCGGCTTGCGGAAATCAGCAGAAGCAAAATCGATACCGAAACGATAAATGAGATCAACGCCAGAGGCGTAACGGATAATTTATTTTACGTCGGGATGCGGCATACGACCGAGCAGAAATGCGGCAATCATAAAATAGGGAACAATAACGAAAGCGGTGAAACAAATGAACCCATATGAGGTTTTGGGGGTAAGCGAGAACGCAAGCGACGAAGAAATCAAGAAAGCATACCGGGAACTCGTCAAAAAATACCACCCCGACAAATACGTGGACAATCCACTTTCCGATCTTGCATCTGAGAAAATAAAAGAAATCAATATGGCGTACGATATGATTACAAAACAAAGAGCAGTCGGGAAAACGCAGGGCAGCGGCGCTTATGACAACGCAACCTACGACAACGGCGATACGGACTTCAGCCGCGCCGTGCAGCTGATCAAAGCGAACCGGCTGGACGAGGCGCAGAGCGAGCTGGAACGGATGCCCGCCGCCAACAGAACGGCGTACTGGTATTATTTAATGGGAGAAATTGCCAAGAGGCGCGGATGGTACGATAACGCAAGACAGTATTACCAGACCGCCGTGAATATGGAACCATCCAATAGCACGTATCATAAAGCTTATAATTCGATGATGAATTCGGCAAATACCTACCGGAACCAATCCTACGGAAGAGGGTACCGGAATGCCGACAGCGCCTGCGACTGCTGTTCCTCCCTGATTTGCGCCGATTGCTGCTGCGAATGTATGGGAGGCGACCTGATACCGTGCTGTTAGAAAAAACACTCGATACCTTAGAATATAATGTGATAAAAGAACGATTGGCGGAGCTTGCCAGCTGCGATGCGGCAAAGGAGCTGATCGGGAACCTGCAGCCGATGACGGATGCGGAAGAAATCGAGAAAGCGCTGACGGAAACGGAGGACGCCGTACTTTTTATCATAAAACGCGGTATGCCGCCGCTTGCCGGCGTAAAGGATATCCGAGGCGCCATCCGGCGCGGCGCTTCCGGCGGGATGCTTGGCTTCTCCGAATTGCTTGCCGTGGCGGGATTGCTCCGTGCGTGCAGACGTACGGTCAATTATGCCGCTTCCGCAGAAGACGATACGGAGAACGCTGTCTCGGACTATATTTCGCAGCTGGTCGAGAACAGATATTTGGAAGAAAAAATCAGTCATTGTATCGTCTCCGAAGAAGAAATCGCAGACGAAGCAAGTCCGGAACTCTATACGATCAGAAAGCAAATTGTTTCCGCGCAGAATAACATCAAAGAGAAGCTGAACGAGATGCTGCGTTCCTCCAAATATGCGAAATCCATACAGGATTCCGTGGTGACGATGCGCGGCGACAGATATTGCATCCCGGTAAAAACGGAATTCCGCGGCGAAGTCCAGGGAATCGTGCATGATACCTCCGCCTCCGGGCAGACGCTCTTTGTCGAGCCTGCGTTCGTCGTGGAAGCAAACAACAAGATCCGGGAACTCAAAGTCCGGGAAACGGAAGAAATCAGCCGTATCGTGCTGGAACTTTCCGGGGAAGTCGGCGAAAACGAGGGGAGTCTCCTGCAGGACTTCCGGATCATTTCATTTCTGGACTTTACCTTTGCCAAAGCAAGGCTTGCGCTCGATCAAAAAGCGGTACGCCCGATGATCAACACATCCGGTAAAATTTCGCTGCACGCCGCCAGGCATCCGCTGATTCCGAAGGACCGTGTCGTACCGGTTACCGTCGCGCTTGCCGAGCGGGATACGATGCTGATCACCGGACCGAACACAGGCGGAAAAACGGTCGCTTTGAAAACGGTTGGATTACTTACGCTGATGATGCAGTCCGGACTGATGATTCCGGCGAAAGAAAAAAGCGAGCTCAGTATTTATCATGGAATTTACGCTGACATCGGCGATGAACAAAGCATCTCGCAAAGCCTCAGCACCTTTTCCGCGCATATGAAAAATATCGTCGGAATTCTGGCAGCTTGCGACGACAGATCTCTGGTCCTGCTTGACGAGCTCGGCGCAGGCACCGATCCCACGGAAGGGGCGGCGCTGGCCATGTCGATTCTGGAATGCCTGCACCAAATAGGCGCAAGCGTTTTTGCTACGACGCATTACAGCGAACTCAAAGTATTCGCCGCCACAACGCCCGGTTTTGTCAACGCTTCCTGCGAATTCGACACGGAAACGCTGAAGCCGACATATCGGCTGCTGATCGGCGTTCCCGGCAAAAGCAATGCCTTCGCAATCTCCCAAAAACTCGGCCTGGATTTCCAGATCATAGCGCGGGCAAAAGAATTCCTGACAAACGAGGATCTTCGATTCGAAGATATGCTGAAAGGAATCGAAGACAGCCGGAAGCGGATCGACGAAAATCAGGAACAGACGGAAGCGCTCAAAAGAGAATCGGCTCGCCTCCGCGAAGAAATCGCCCGGGAGAAAGAACAGTTCATCCGGCAAAAAAACGATATGATTTCGAAGACAAAGGAAGATGCGCGCGTAATCCTGAATAAGGCAAGGATCGCATCCGACAAAATGCTGTCGGAACTGCGCCGCGCTGCGGCAGAGCTGGAGAAAGGCAAAGATTCCGCCGCCGCGATCCGCGATGCGGAGAATGCCGCACGGGAGTTCCGCACATTCTGCGACGAAACGGATGAAGCGCTTTACATCAGGTATCAAAGCAACGCTGCGGAACCCTCGAAACCGCCGGAAACGCTGCGGGAAGGCGAAACCGTCAGAATTCTAAGTTTAAACAGCAAGGGAACCGTATTGAAAGCCCCCAATAAGGACGGCAGCGTTTACGTGCAGGCGGGGATCCTGAAATTATACGTTCCTTTGAACGACCTCCGCCGGGAAGATCTCCCGGGAAAGGAAACGGCCGGCAAAAAACCGGGGAAACCCGCCGCCGCAGAACTGAAAGCCGCAACGATCAAAACGGAACTCGACATTCGCGGCATGACGGTAGACGAGGCCGAAATCGTAATCGACCGTCAGATCCACGACGGTATTTTGGCCAAACAGTCTCAATTTTCCATTATCCACGGCAAGGGAACCGGCGCGCTGCGCGCAGGCGTTCAGAATTACTTGAAAACCTGTAAAATGGTCAAATCTTACCGGCTTGGG
>CABQCN010000128.1 GCA_902462635.1 uncultured Oscillospiraceae bacterium | reverse complement strand
TATTGGAAATAGTATATCATTTAAGATGAGAAAAAAGGAAGATATAATTGTAAAATATTTTTTATGTGATATAATAAACGCAACTGAATACGATAAAAGGCATTGACGAGGAGAAAGTACGTATGGATCCGACGCGCAGAGAGGGAACGGCCGGTGTAAGTTCCCGGGAAGACGATACGGAAGTGGCCTCTAAGCTGTGAACCGAACGGAGCATTTTTCTCTCAGTAGACTTCAACGGGATTTCCGCCGTCATCAGGAAAACGGTATCGGAACGCATTCCCGTACCGGCAGAGCGCAGGGAGTATTCTCTGAATTTGGGTGGTACCACGGATCCTCATGTTCGTCCCAGGCAGCAGTAAACGCTGTCCGGGATTTTTTTATTGTATTCGTACAAATTTGGATTCGGAGGATTTTTTATGGAAAAACATTATGATTTTACACAAATCGAACCTCAAATGCAGGAATTTTGGGAAGCCGAGGAGCTGTACCGGTTCCATGCGGACAACGGTACCGTTTATGCGATCGATACGCCGCCGCCGACGGTCAGCGGCAAACTTCACATCGGCCATTTGTTTTCGTATACCCAGGGTGAAATCATCGCGCGCTTCCGCAGGATGCAGGGGGAGAACGTATTCTATCCTTTTGGATTCGATGATAACGGACTGCCTACGGAACGGCTTGCGGAGCGTGAAACGGGAATTTGCGCCGGAACTGCGGCGCGCGCGGATTTTACCGCGGCCTGCCGGAATACGGCGGAAAAATATGAGGCGGAGTTCCGCGATTTCTGGAAATCGCTCGGTTTTTCCGCCGATTGGTCGCTGGAATACCGGACGTCCGCGCCGGACGTGCGCAAACTATCGCAGGAGCTGTTCCTGGAACTCGTAAACAAGGGAAAAGCCTACCGCAAGGATTCCCCCGTTCTATGGTGCGCCGCCTGCCGGACTTCCGTCGCGCAGGCGGAACTCGATACCGTGGAACGCGAAACGATGTTCCATTCTATTCCTTTTTTCATCGGCGATACGACGCGCCCCGAGCTGCTATACGGCTGCGTCTGTCTGTTCGTACACCCGGACGACGCGCGCTACCGGTACGCGGCAGGCAAAACGGCGCGCGTGCCTTTATACCGCTATGAAATCCCCGTTTACTGTGACAGAAAAGTAGATATGGAGAAAGGAACCGGCGCGGTCATGTGCGCCACCTTCGGCGACAGCACGGATGCGGAATGGTTTTCGGAATATGCGCTTCCGTACCGCGAAGTGATCCTGCCGGACGGCCGGATCGCAGACGGCGTTCCCCTGATCGGCGGGATGGAGATCCCCGCGGCGAGAAAAGAAATCGTCCGCCTGCTGGCGGAGCAGGGACTTCTGTTAAAATCGGAAACGCTCACGCACACGGTCGGCGTACACGAACGCTGCGGGCGCGAAATCGAAATTCTGCCGTCCCGGCAGTGGTATATCGATATTTTAACCGAGAAAGAACGGTTTCTGCAGGCTGCCGACGAAATCTGCTGGTATCCCGCCAATATGAAAAACCGTTATACCGCCTGGGTGCAAAATCTGAAATGGGACTGGTGCATTTCCCGGCAGCGTTATTTCGGCGTGCCCTTTCCCGTTTGGTATTGCAAAGCGTGCGGTAAACCTGTGTTTGCCCGGCCGGAGCAGCTTCCGGTCGATCCGCGGGAGACGCCGTACGAAGGGGCGTGCAGCTGCGGCTGTGCGGAATTCGTGCCGGAAAGCGCGGTACTCGACACCTGGGCGACGTCCAGCATTACGCCGCAGATCAACGAGCGGTTCGGGCTGCCGCTGACGCCGATGAGCATGCGGACGCATGCCCATGAAATCATCCGGACCTGGACGTTTTATACGATCGTACGCAGCCTGTACCACACGGGCCGTGTCCCGTGGAAAGATCTGATGATCTGCGGATTCGTACTGGCAAAGAAAGGGGAAAAGCTCAGCAAATCCAAGGGGAACAGCGGGGCCGACCCCAGGCGCCTCATTGCCGGTCATTCCGCCGATGCCCTGCGCTACTGGACCGCGGGAGCGCGCCTAGGCACGGATACCTTCTTTGCGGAAGAGGACCTGGCGATTTCCAAACGCTTTCTTACCAAGCTTTGGAACGCCGCGCGCTATGCGTTTCTCCATCTTGACGGCTTTACGCCGCAACCGCGGCCGGCGCTGCTGCCCGCAGACCGCTGGATCCTGGCGCGAGCCGGCCGGGCAACTGCAGAAGCTGCGCGCCTTCTCCGGACATATGAGATCGGCGCGGCCAGAAATACCGCCGACGAATTGTTCTGGAAAGATTTCTGCGACCAGTATCTGGAGCTGACGAAAGAACGCCTCTACCGTCCCGACCTCCACGGCGCCGAAGAACGGCGGAGCGGACAGTACGCGCTGTATTTTACGTTTCTGCGGATTTTGAAATTATACGCGCCCTATGTGCCGCACATCACGGACTATTTATACCAACAATTTTACCGGCAGCATGAAACCGTAAAGTCCGTCCATTTGCTGCAATGGGAGACTCCCGCGCCGGCGGAGGAAGCGCTGCTGGAATTTGGAGAACGCCTGAAAGCCGTTCTTTCGGAAATGCGGCGCTATAAGACGGAACACGGCCTTTCGATGCGCGCGCAGCTGGAGACCTTGGAAATCAGTGCCGGCCGTTTCCGCACGTGGCTCGAACAGACGGAGGGCGATCTCAAAGCGTGCGCCAACGCAAAAGAAATTATTTATCTCTGACGATTTCAATAAATCCGGCTCCCGCCGAATCCAAAGAAAAGGCCATGCACCAACAGCGAATGGCCTTTTTTGACATAATAAAGAATGTTATCTTTGCGGAACGGTCAGTTCTTCTCCCAGATCGCATATAGATCCCATGCGCCGTCAATATCCAAGAAGGTGTTGACAATAAAACCCGGTTCGATAATTTTACCTGTTCCGTCTGCTTTTGTATTCCAATACTTGAAGGTGTATCCCTCTCTGCTGACGATCGGATATACATGAATCCCTTTGTCGCCTTTCATAATTCTTTCAGATCCTCTGATTTCATATGGAAGAGATCCGTTGCTGAGGTGTTCCGTATAGCCGCCCGTGCCTCCGTTCGGATTATAACGCAGCCAATAATCCCACCGCAAATTTGATGCTGTTGAGTTCTCCACCTGAGGGACATCCGTTGCTGCGGTTGGGGTTGGGGTTGGGGTTGCCTGCGTGGCGGTCTGCGGAGCGGCAGGCTCTGTTTTTCTTCTGCAAGCATTTGAAACGCCGCAAAGCACGATAACGAGAACCAACATGAAAAGAAATGAAACTTTTTTCATTTTATCCGACCTTTCCTTCCGAATATCATTGCAATTCAATCACACGATGATCTATAACTGATCATATTATATGAAATATATCGGAATCTGTCAACCATAATGTGGTTATTTGCGTCACAAGAGATTATCCTGCGGAGAACAGAGCAACGCGGTCCCCCGCAGGAATACTATTTGGTCAGAGCAGATACGCTGCGCTTCCGGATGGTTTATTGCAACCTACTACGCCTGCACCGGCTCCGTCCAATCCGAAAAAGGCATACCGGAAAGCAATAGCCTGAAAGATGCGCCGACGTCATCCGATGTTACCGTATATCCAACCGCATTATTGAAACTGATTTTCTCAGGAACGGTTACGGTGTGTTCTGTAAAATCCGGATGTAAACCTGAACCGCGCTGCAAATGTATGGTGGCAGTGGCGGTTGACGGATTGTTGAAAACGGAATATGTCAGCGTGCTGCCGACCCGCGGCTCTTCCGGCTCAAGGCGAACCCACAATGAAGTATTTTCCTTGTAACGTTTTTTTGTCTCATCCAGCCAATAATCTTTAATGTCGGCAGTATGTCCGAGGTAATTTGAGATAAAATGCGAGCACCGGTCTAAAAAGCTGGCAATACTTTTTTGCGCCTGATAAATTCCGGGATAAGCGCTTGTGTTATATAAATTGTTATAATAACTGTCGTAATAACTGCGGAATACCGACTTCAAAATACCCCAGCCGGCCTCCAGTCCCAGTTGGTTAATAATCGGGTTAAGGATAAAAACGATATCGTCTCCATATCTCCAATCACGGTCGGCATAGTCCCCATTATCAAGAAAAATGCGGTATTTATAAGGATTAGCGGGATTATGATCGTAATCATTACTTGTATGTTCATAAAGATTTTTGTTCCAATGATATTGAAGCGCCTCCACATAATTTCCATCTTCATAAATCTTTCCGCCGCATTTTTCAATTGCTAGCCAGGCCTTATAAGAAGCCGTTGCTTCACTTGCAAAAACCCACTTATCGTCGCCGCCTTCATCGAACAGATGGCCTAATTCATGCGATGAACCGGCAAGCCACCAAGATTCGGGCTTGCTCTGAATATCGCTAAATGTCGCTTGAACATCACAAATATATATATAGGGAGAACCTACATGTACATATTGCGAACTACCGGGATCCCCTTGCTTAATTGTTATTTTCGCTCCGCTGCATGGCGCTCTGCCGACTAAATCCAGCATTGCATCATAGACTAAATCCAGACGATGCAGATACTTATATAAATTATCGGGCGATATAACATTGTGCGTTATGAAACTGCGAATACCGGATTCTATAACAAAATGCTTAGATACATAGGAATAATTGGTGACCGTTATTCGATATGTTGCTTTATAATCGCCATCGTGTGTTTTTACGGTAATGGTAGTCTCTCCTACTGCGTTTGCACATAAAAGACCGCTGCTGCTGTTTATCGTTGCCACATCTGTATTGCTGGAGCTCCATGTCACAGCTTTGTTGGTTGCATCGGTAGGATAAACGCAGGCCGAAAACGGATGTGTTTCTTCTATATTTATTACCGGGGGAATGTTTGTGATTTCCACGCCGGTGACCGGTATTTTTACTGTTACCTTACACGTCTTGGTAAAACCTCCGTCGCTCGACCGCGCCGTAATGGTGGCGGAACCCGAAGCGCGCGCGCATACGAGGCCGCCGCCGCTGACCGTGGCCACATTGGTATTGCTGGAACTCCACGTGATCCCCTTGTTCGATGCGTTGGAAGGATAAACGCAGGCCGACAGCAAATAGGTGCTGTTCACATTCATGGATAACGAGGTCCTCGAGATCCCCACGCCGGTGACCGGTATTTTTACTGTTACAGCGCACGTCTTGGTAAAACCTCCGTCGCTCGACCGCGCCGTAATGGTGGCGGAACCCG
>CABQCN010000127.1 GCA_902462635.1 uncultured Oscillospiraceae bacterium | reverse complement strand
GCGCCGCCGACCTCCCAGCCATCTTCGATCAACATTTTAGCAGCCACCGTGCTGTCCACGCCGCCGCTCATCGCAACAAGAACACGCATAAATACCTCCCGCGCAGAATGATTCCCGCATATTTTATCATACTTTCAAAGCCATTTCCACGCATTGCGGAATTTCTTGTCAAACCGCAAAATACATGCTATATTTAGCAAAGTATCAAACCGGAGGTCAAGGTATGGGCTACGTCCTGTTTCTATTTTATATTCTATTAGGCGTTATCAACGCACGCCTCATACTCGGCAGAGAAAAACCGACGAAAATATGCTGGGCGGGCGGCGTAGCGGGCCTCGTATTCCTGATGTGGTCGCACGTCCCGTTTTCATTTCTGTTCGGCTTCGGCATTCTCTCCCATATTCTCGGGTTTTGCGCCGTAGTACTGTGGACCGTGATCTTATATGCCGTAAAATGCAGGCGCCTTCCACGAATCGGAAAGCTGCCCCAAAAATTTTACAAACCCGATAAAGAAGAAATTTTCATGCTCGCCGCCGTAGCGATCATGAGTCTATACTGTATCCTCTGCCTGTCAAACCATACGCTGCAGGAAATCGACGGCGCGTATTACACCGGCCAGTGCACCTACGGAGATATGAACTTTCATCTCGGCATCATCACGAGCATCAAGGAGCAGGGGACATTCCCGCCGGAGTATAATATCTTTCCCGGACAGAGACTCGACTATTATTTTCTGTCGAATTCCATATCTTCCTCCCTTTATCTCTTCGGATGCAGCCTGAAGGCATCGTACATGCTGCCGATGATTTTCGCCTTCGTCTTCACGTTCGCCGGCATGTGGAATTTGGCATACGCCGTCCTCAAACGCGTCAGCAAAACGCTGACGGCATTTATACTGTTCTTCTTCAACGGCGGTTTCGGCCTGTTTTATTTTCTCGACGGCCTGAAGGCGGAGGGCGGCGCCGAAAATTTCAAGCGCATCTTTACCGCGTATTACGAAACGCCGACCAATTACGTCAACAGCGGGCAGCGCCTCTCGAACATCTGCTGGACGAATACCGTTGTCGATATGATGCTCCCCCAGCGCGCTACGTTATTCGGTTGGATGGTATTGTTCCTAGTTCTGTATTTATTATATAACGCCGTATTCGAAGACAGAAACGAACTGTTCCTTGCTGCCGGCATTCTCGGCGGCCTGCTGCCCATGATCCAGACGTATTCGTATTTTACGCTTGGCCTTACGGCCCTCGTGTGGATCCTGTACAGCTGTTTCAAAAACCGCTTTCGGAAAAGCACGCTGATCGGCTGGCTGAAATTCGGAATCCCCGCCGTACTGCTGGCGGTCCCGCAATTTTATATCTGGATTTTCGGCGCCGTCAGCGAGGAACGCTTTCTGCGGTTTCAATTCAATGCGTATAACGCCACGGATAACTGGCTTTGGTTCTGGGTGAAAAATGTAGGCATCGTATTTATCCTGCTGCTGCCCGCGTTTCTCCATGCCGAAAAGCGCCTCAAAATCGTGCATGCCGCAGGCGCGCTTATTTTTCTCGTCAGCGAATGTATTGTCTTCCAGACGCACGCGTATGACAATAATAAATTATATCTCATCTGGTATTTATTCGCCGTGCTCCTCGTTGCAAACTTTCTGGTAGATTGTTACGATAAAATGCGCGATATGAAAGCCGCGCGCGTCATAATCGCCGCGATGCTGCTCGTCGTCTGCACCGCATCCGCATTCTTTACGATGGTACGGGAATACAAATCCGGGCAGAAAGGCAACGCATATATGCTGTATAGTAAAGACGATATCGCCGGCGCGGAATTTATCAACGAAAACACGGAACCAGGCGCGCTGTTCCTGGCATACAACAATCATAACAATACCGTCTCCTGCCTGACCGGCAGAAACATCTTCACAGGCTCCGGGACGTTCCTATATTCCCATGGCGTCGACTATAACGGAAGAGCGGCGATCGTCAAAAGCATGTTTACGGATGCGGAAGCATTTGAAAAATTCCGCGCCGAATATGCGTTTGATTATATCTTTCTTTCCGCATACGAACGGAACAATTATCCCGGCCTGATCGAAGACTACTTCCAGGCCCATTTCCCCGTCCTATTTGAACAGGGCGGCATAAAAATATATGATATCAGATAAAAAGGAGAAAAGGATCACATGGCGGAAAATTACAGACCTTTGAAAATGCTCCATGGCTACGATTTCGGAGGAGCGGGAAATGATATTGCGGCAAAAAAACGAATCATCGAGAAGCGCATCGACGATCTGCACGAAAAAGGATACGGCGGTATCGTAACCAATGTCGATATGGACCGGAACTATCTGCAGGATGCGGAAAGCTGGGAGCTATTCCGGTACGCGCTGCAATATGCCGCGCGGAAATACGATATGAAACTCTGGATCTACGATGAAAAAGGATATCCGAGCGGCGGCGCGGGAGGACTCACGCTGCGGGAAAATCCCGACTACGAATGCAAGGGACTTGTCCTTGTCAAACAAAGTGCGGCCGCCGGCGAAGAGGTCGTCCTCGAAAAGCCGCGCGGCCATCTGGCAGTGCAGGCCGTATATTTCATAGACGAAGAAGGAGCGCGCCGGGATCTCCTGCATGCCATATCGCCGGAAGGCACGCTGCATTTTACCGCGCCCTGCCGTTGTGAAATCTATTATTTTATCACAAAAAAATTATATGAAGGTACGCACGCGCAGCATAATACCTGCGCGGCAAGGCGTTATATCAGCCTGACGGATAAGGAAGCGGTCGGGGCGTTTATCCGCAACACGTATCAGGCGTATACGGATCATCTCACGGGACTAAAGGTGCCGGATGACAGCATCCAGGCCTTTTTTACAGACGAACCATCGCTGCAGGCGTGTTATCTCAATGAAGGACTTGACCCGGCGCAGATCGACGACCCGTTCGATCGCGCGATTCCGCTCTATCCTGTCGTCGCATGGGAAAACGGCCTTACGGAATTGTACCGGGAACGATACGGAGAAGATCTGCTCCTCCGGCTGCAAGATTTATTTGAAGGGGACGATCGCAGGGCGAAAGTCACGCGCTACCGCTTCTACACGCTCCTCTCCGATTTATATGAGGACGCGTTCTACCGCCAGATTTCCGAATTCTGCGCGGCGCACGGGATCGCGTTTTCCGGACACCTTCTGCTGGAAGAAAACTTACTCCATCATGCGATCTTCGAGGGAAATTTCTTCAATCTGGTACGCCATATGCATATTCCCGGAATCGACATGCTGTTTACGAAGCCGGAAAGCGTCCTGCAATTTGCAGAAACGCCGAAGCTGCTTTCCTCCGTCGCCTCATGGTACGGCAGAGAACACGTCATGTCCGAAATCTCCGGGCATACGGAGAACGCACTCGGCATCCCGTTCGATATCCGTGACATTGTCTGCGCGCAGCTGCTGCAGTTCGTACTCGGCGTGGATATTTTCAATTCTTATTTCGACGACGGCAGCCTCACAATGGAAGAAAACAGGCGCCTGTGCGATACCGTAAGCAGAGTCTGCGCAGAATTTTCCGGTAAAAATTCCATGGCGGATGTTCTTTTATATTACCCGATCGAATCTGCCCAGGCGTCTGTCAAAGGTTCCGACCGGCAGCTTTACCTGCGGCCGTACGACGCGGAAGCCACGGCTTGCGAGGAAAGCTGGCGCGGGGCCATTGACGCGCTCCTCAGAAACCATTACATGTTCGACTGCGCGGACGAAAACGTGCTGGCAGGCGCCGATATTTTACGGGAAGAATGCTGCATCAGAAACCCCGCATCCGGTCTCCGCTACCATGCGCTCATCGTGCCGAAGCTCGCCGCGGTTACGCTTTCCGCGCTCGAGATTTTCCAGAAATGCGCGGACTGCGGCATCCCCGTAATCGTCAATGATCTCTCCCCCGCCGTTACCGTACTCGATACGGAGGACGAGGCTGCGGGAAACAACGCCGTCCTCCGCCTGCTTGCCAGTGAAAATGTTACGAACGTGTGCGCAGGGAGCGATCTGCTGAAAAGCTTGCGTTACATTTTACCGCCGGATATCGAGCTTTCCGGAGATGAGGGCCAAGTGATCGCACTTTCCAAGAAAGACCGCGTTTCCGGTAAAATTTCTTATATCGCCGTAAATATTTCCACTCTTCCCCGAATCGTCGATATCACCGCGGATCTGCGCGGGCCGTTCGGCGCGCAGCCGCCGGAATCTGCGGCGTGTATGGATCCCGAAACGGGCGCATGGCGGGAAATACCGATAAAAATACTTTCCGGAGACAGGATATCGCTCTCCGCCGAGATCCCGGAACGCGGCGCGCGGATTGTCAGATTTTAATTGATAGGAGGAGCGCATTGGACATCGATCTAAAAAAAGTGAAAGGCATCCTATTCGATATGGATGGGGTACTGGTGGATTCAGAGCCCGCGATGGCGCGCGCCGCGGTGGAGGGGATGGCAGAATACGGAATCCATGCCGCGGCAGAAGATTTCACGCCGTATCTCGGAACCGATGAAATGACGTATTTCGGCTGTGTCGTCAAAATGCACGGAGGCACGTATACCGAGGCGCTCGGCGAACGGATTTATGACATTTACTGCCAGACGGCGCCGGACCATATCATTTCATTTGCCGGCGCCGCGGATACGGTGGCACGCATCCACGCGATGGGCTATCGAACGGCAATCGCGTCGAGCGCCAACCGGCGGAAACTCGACGTTAATATTACGGCCTCGCGGATTCCGCGGGATGCGCTCGACAGCATCGTATCCGGATCCGACGTCGTAAAGCGGAAGCCGGATCCGGAAATCTTTCTGACTGCCGCGGCGCGCCTTGGGCTGCCGCCTGCCGCCTGTATCGTAGCGGAAGACGCGATCAGCGGCATAAAAGCCGCCAAAGCCGCGGGAATGCTCTGTTTCGGCGTCACTACCACGTTTTCCGCGGAAACGCTGCTGGAAACCGGCGCGGATTTTACCGGATCCGGCATATCGGAACTGGTCCCTTATTTGGAGAAACAAAGGAAAGGCGGCTGATCTCATGCGTATTCTGGCCGGAACGGACATCATTGAAATCGAAAGGATCCGCAGCTCGATCGAAAGGCTCGGACAGTCCTTTTTAAATAAGGTCTATACAAAGGCGGAAATTGCTTATTGCGAAAACCGCGGAAACAAAAAATACGAAAGCTACGCGGCACGCTTCGCGGCGAAGGAAGCCGTGTCAAAAGCG
>CABQCN010000126.1 GCA_902462635.1 uncultured Oscillospiraceae bacterium | reverse complement strand
GGACAGATTATAGGAGGCTAACGGGAAATGACAATAAAAGAAAATTTGGAAGAATTAGACCGGAAGATCGGAGAAGCCGCCGCAAAGAGCGGAAGGCGCAGGCAGGATATTACGCTGGTCGCCGTGAGCAAAACAGTCGGCGCCGCCGAGGTGGCGGAGGCATACCGCTGGGGGCAGCGGGTGTTCGCGGAGAACCGCGTACAATGCCTGACCGACAAGCTTGCCGGGATGGAACCATTTGCGTGTAAGGGAATTGACTGGCATCTGATCGGTACGCTCCAGACGAACAAAGTAAAATATATTGTCGATAAAGTCTCGCTGATCCATTCGGTAGACAGCGCGCACCTTGCCGACGAAATCGATAAATGCGCAGCCAAACGCGGACTCAGAATCGATTGTCTGCTTCAGGTAAACGTCTCAGGAGAAGAAAGCAAACACGGCGTGGCGCTCGCCGAGGTAGACCGGCTGGTAGAACATTTTACCAGGCTTGACAATGTTTGCCTGAAAGGATTGATGACGATGGCTCCGCTCGATGCGGAAGAAGCGGAACTGCGTAAAATTTTTTCCGCGCTGTACCAAAAATATGTTGACATAGGTACGCAAAAGGGGCATAATATAGATATGTCTTTTCTATCGATGGGGATGACGCATGACTTTTCTTATGCAATTGAGGAAGGTTCCAACATGATTCGCATCGGGACGGGCATCTTCCATTGACCGCACTCCGCGGGAAACGGAATTTTACAAAAGAATTTTGAATGTGCAAATGATAAGGAGGAACTTAATAATGGCTGATTTCAAAAGACGTTTCAAGGATCTTTTAGGGTTCGGCGGAAACGAATCTGTCGCGTATGACGATTCCGCTGAAGATGAGTATGATTATTCCGATTATGATGAAACTGAAGATGGAATGGAGGAAGAAGCCGAGGAAGATCCCTATGAGGCTTCCGCGCGTTATTCGTCAAGGACTGCTGCCAGCGCGTCTTCGTATGCAAAACCGAAGCCGGATAGCGGTAGATCATCCGTGAATTCTTACCGTAGCGGGTCGGCGGGGACTTCTGAACGGAGCAGGGTACTTAGCATGGGCGCGACTTCCAATTTGAGGGTCGTTTTATCGAAACCTATAGAATTTGATGATTGTCAGGGCGTATGTTCCCATCTCAGAGGCCATATGACGGTTGTGCTCAATCTGGAGTTTGTACGAAATGTTGCCGACAGAAGACGCATTTTCGATTTCGTATCCGGTTGCTGTTTTGCATTGGACTGCAATATACAGCGTGTTTCCGAGCTGATTTATGTAATCGCTCCCTGCGACGTGGACATCTTCTCCGAAGCGGAAGATGACGAAGAAAATTCCTCCTACACATTTTGATCCACAAATATAATATACTTACGCAGCATTAAAGGACACAATCATTATGAGCTCGATGTACGGTAATCATCATAAATATGATGGCGGGCGTAAGCCGGCAAAGAAAACATCATATTCCGAAAACGGAGAACGTTTACGGATCGCAGTTACTGCGTTGCTTGTGAATATCGTCATAGGAGCGATCATGATTGTGTTTTCCTATGTACTGATTTCTTCTCCCGAATCGCGTGAAATCTATACGAAATTTTTATTTTTACCCGTATCGGCGTTCGCGGGCGCGTTTATATCGTTTTTGTTTCATAAAGAACTCTTTATAAACGCCACCTGCGACGCCGCGATTTGTCTGCTGTTTCATCTGATTTTTGTGAATTTTTCTCTCTGGGCGCTTTTATGGACGCTTTTCTATCTTCTTAACGCCTTTGTAGGCTTCCTCTCCGCGCTCGTCGTACGTACGTTCCACTGATTCTATTTTTCCACGCTTTCCATATTTGCATTCTGCAGCGCAACGAAATCCTCTTCCGAAGTCATGTCGGCCGGATGCCGGATGCCGATGTACAGATCGGAATCTTCCGGCAGCGTAAATTTGATTTCAAAGCTCCCGAATACCTCCCTGGAAACGATATGGCGCTCCGCGACGATTTCACCCGTGCGGATGTTCTGCACAAATAAATAGGCGCCGGTTTCTCCGGTCATCAGAACAACGGTACATTTATGGGCGCCTGCAAGCAGGTGCAGTCCCTGATAAAGGCTCGTATCCCCCTCTTTGAAATATCGCATCACCCCGCAGACTTTGCCGCCGATCCGGCTTACGGCGATCGAATCTCTGTTCTTATTTTTTTTATAAGACCAATTGGAAAGATTGGGCTGCATACTGATACAGAAATCGCTGTTCTGGAAATTATCGGCGGAATAGATCCCGCAGTCGGAAAGAAAATCCGTAGCGCGGATCGGTCCGATGGTGCATTCTCCCTCATAAAGATTATGAAAGATACGTACGGATTTTACAGGAGAATAATCGTCCGTCTCGCTGTTATCGAACGGCTGCTTCCCGTGATACGGATTATCCGGCCACGTACCGACCGGGTTCGTACAGGTGATATAGTTATCATACGCGGTAATATCCGATACCTCCTGCATCTCGTAATTCGGATCGCTGGTGCCCCAAGTAATAAAGGCAAGCGCCTTGCCGCCGCCGGAATTGAGATAAGAATGCGCGATGCGGACATGGCGCGTCCCGCCGTGTTTTCCGAGACGGGATTTCCACCAGACCAGGCCGCGCGGATCGAAATAACAGCCGCTGAGTACGACGCCATCGTCATTCGACTGGAAGAAATTCCGGTTTAAGGCAACGTGGTGCGACCCTTTGGAAAGACCGAATCCGTCGCCGCTCACGCAGCGGACCTCATGCATTTTGATATTGGCGGCATAAATATAAGCGCAGCCGTAGAGGCCCAAATGGTAATTATTTGTCCGGACGAGCTCAAAATCGCGGAGCTCCAGATGTTTCACTTCGTAAAATCCAATGGGGATCTGATGGATTCTGTCGGGGCAGCCGGTGGAGTATCCCGGCATATTTACGCCTTCCTCCGCGCCCGTATCGACGGAGCGGATCTTTCCGAATCCCGTAATTTTGACGTATTCGCTGTATGCGCATTGTAAAGTAGGGAGATTTGCCACATGCAGGCAATGCGTCCAATTGATATTTGGAATCCCGATATCGTGTCCGTATGCGGGTACGTATTTATAATCCCGGTAAATCGGCGACTGCCAGAAGACGGCGCCCGGTTGAAAGTGGAGCTCCACGCGGCTTCTGAGCAGCAGGTTCGTGATACGATAGCGTTTTCCGTAGAAAATCGTCTGCGCATACGCCGTTTCCCCGCCTCCCGGGATCACGACGGTGCCGCCGCCCTGCTTCCAGACGTCGTCGATTGCGTTCTGGATAGCCTCCGTATCATCTGTACAGGCATCACCTTTGGCACAATACGGCGCATCCGTAACGCATACGCGGTAATCCGGCAGCGTGAACGCATACGGATTGTTGTCGAAATCCATATAATTTTCAATATAAAAACGTTCCCCCACGCGGACCGTTTTTCCATTTACCGTAAGATAAGCTACAAATTGGAAAGAAAGCCGCGTAATCGGGCCTTTTTGGAAGGGGATTTTTTCAATGGCAAAGGCGAGCCTGCCATCCGGGCCGTCGGCCTCCTCCGGCGCCGCGCGGCGGAGGGGAAGCGAGGCAACGCACTCTTTGCCTTCCGGCGAATCGCTTTCGTCCTTCATCGTCGTGGCATATACCGACAAAACGCCGCCGTCGCCGGCATAGCGGTTATGAAGGTACCCTTTTACGGAAATTTCATCATCCTTTGCGATACAGGAGGTGATTGCACCTGCGTTTTCGGTGATTTTCTTTTCTTCTTCAAACGAATATTCGCGAATGACAAGCTCTCCGAATCCGCTGCATGTCAGTTTCCATTGCAGGAGCCTGCCCTCACAGCCTGGCGTTGCAGATAGATTGAAGTAATAGGCTTTATATTCCGGCGAGCGGCTGATTTGGACCTCCACGGAATTTTCTATGCAATATTCCGGGTGCAGCGTCGTTTTATAATACAATCTCAGCTTCGAAGCCGTCGATAAATTTTTCAATACGACAAACACCGTGTTGCGCCGGGGCATCCGCATGTTATAAACGCTTGCCGAAGTATCAGGGAAAATACAGCTTTCTATTTCGCAGGCGCCGTTTATTTTACAGGAAAGCGTATTGTTTTCTTCCGCCAGGACGCCGCCCGAAACCGTATAAAAGTGATCCTGCCCTCTATACCGGAAATATTGGTCCAGTACGTTCAGCTTCGATAATTTAAAATTCCGCAGCGGATTTGCGGCCGTAACGGAAAGCTTATAAACGCGTGTGAACCGCATCTCGTTGATATCGAAATGTACGGTGTTCTCCCCGGGGGAAAGCATTGCTTTGGAAACAAACGTATCGGAAGCATTATAAAATGTAATCGTTATTTCCGTAGCGGTATCGCCCGGAGTTACCGGTCCATCCGCAGTGTACGCGCCTGTGTCGAATGCGGGATCGGCCGCCTGATGCGCTGCGTCGCATACGCATTCCAGTGTAAAACCGGAACAGCCGGCAACATCAAACGATACGGGGAAACTGTGCGTTTTTGCACTTTTCAGTACGGTATCGGCTTCCGTTTCAAAAAGAACGTCACCGGTCTCGTAGAGGAATCTGCCCGTGATCCTGTTGCTGTAATCGATGCCGCGCTTTTTCTGCACCTCATAATAATTATATTTCGTGTAAATTGCCGGCTCTTTTTCGAGCGCCAGCAGCTGTTCTTTTCGTTTCAGTCCCGCGGCGAAGCCGGTCAGGGAACCGTCGCTGCCGATGATCCTGTGACAGGGAACGCAAATCAGCAGCTTATTGGCGCCCGCCGCGTTCGCGACGGCCCTTACGCTCTGGGGACTGCCGATGCGCTCGGCCAATGTTTTATAAGAGATGGTTTCCCCATACGGAACTTTTGCAATTTCCGACCAGACGCTGTTCTGAAAATCGGTGCCCGTCAGCCGGTACGGGAAACTGAATTTCTTTCGGTCGCCGGCAAAATATTCTTTCAGCTGCATGCCGCATAGATTCGTATAGACATTCGGCACGCTGTCTTCCTCCGGCAGATGGTCCTCTTGCAGCATCCGGATGGAGAGGACGGATGCTTCATCGGCCTCCACTTCCACGGTGCCGAACGGAACGGTAAAATACTCTTTAAATCTGTTCATTTTGTTTTCCTCCGCGTTTCTTTAAAAATTTTCTATAGATCAACGATGAGATAACGGATAATAATAAATGGATCGCCACAGAAACGATGAATACG
>CABQCN010000125.1 GCA_902462635.1 uncultured Oscillospiraceae bacterium | reverse complement strand
GAACCAAGGCCGTCGGGAAGCATGCGCTCCGCGTAGAGCTGATAAACGCCATCCCGTTCATATACGCTGACGCTGCCGTACACCAATACTTTCATGCCATCCTTCGGCATAAATTTCAGATTTGCCGCCCGGCTGGAAAACATAACGCCTTTCAATACTCCGCCGCCGTCTTTCAAACTGAAATATGCGTGTCCGGAATTGTATATTTTAAAATTGGAGAGTTCGCCGCTTACATAAATGCCGGATAAATTATAATCAGAAGCGAGCAGCGCTTTGATATAATGATTGATATTCGATACGGTAAGGATCCTTGCGGAATCAGGCGTTTGATTCACTGTATATACTCCCGAGAATACCGTTGATAAAACTGCCTGCATCTTCATGGCTGTATTTTTTGGCAAGCTCCACGGCTTCATTGATCGAAACACTCGCCGGGATATCCTCCCGGTATAATATTTCATAAATCGCCACCCGCATGATCGCAAGATCGATTCGCGACATTCTGTCAATGGTCCAGTCTTTTGAATTTTTTATAATATGCCGGTCGATCGCGGGAACTTCTTTGATGACGCCCTCTAAAATGTTATGAATGTATATTTTATCCACTTCGCCGCATTCTTCTTCCGGCGTACTCTCAAGATACGTTTCGATCATCTGCGCGCAATCCGGCCCGCAGAAATCGGCCGCGCCGTCGCCGCCCGCGGCATTCAGCCTTTGATCGGTAAACATATTTTGAAAAATTATTTTGACTGCCGCTTCTCTCGAATCGCGTCTGCTCATGTTTTTTACTCCCTAAAGTTATTTTATTATCTGTAAGATCCCGGCGGAAGGATTTTATCCAGAAGATTTTTTAAAAACATTTTGTCCTTCTGCAGCTGCTTTCCCAGCAAATATCCGGCCGTAACGCAGAACGCCATAAAAAGCGTCTGAAGGATTCCGAGCTTTACAAAAGAAAAGCCGATTACCAATCCGATGAGAGCGCCGTTGATTGCGTAAAAATGCTGTCTGTAAAATTTGTATATTCTTCTTAACATCTCTTACTCCTCCGCTTTTGTGGCGGCATATACGCCGTCTACGCTTACGTCGACCAAAGCGACTGCGATTTCCATCGTACTTTCCACGGATTCTTTGATCCGCTCCTGCACGCTTTTGCATAGATTCGGTACATGCACATCCGGAAATACGGACAGCCTCACACTGATTTCTACGCCGCGCTTCGTGAATTTTACTTTTGATTTCGCATCCTTTACCCCATTGAACCGTTTGGAAAGACCAAGAGCGATATTTTCAATAGAATTTGCGGAAATTCGGATAATGCCCGTTTCATTGTTCGTGCAATAATAACTGTTCGAACGTTTTCCCTTGATCCCCGATGTCAATACGGCGATATTCAAAGCCAGGAAAACGATTCCGAATACAAAAAGCATCGCGTCGTATTGATTGGATCGGTAAAACGTCACATCGATATAATCCAGTACCGCCGCCATGATCTTCTTATCCGAAAACGGGGAAAGCATTATGATTCCACAGAGAATGGTCGATATAAACGCGTACATAGCGACCAGTATCCTGTAAAATATATTCATTCCTTATCACTCTCGCTTTCATTTTTTATGTTGTCGCTCTCGCTGTAATCCACGCCTTGTATATGGATATTTACCGCGTCGACGGAAATGCCGGACAAGGATTCTATCGTGTCCTTTACATTTTCCTGTATTTCATACGCCAGATCCGGGATTCGGTAACCGTATTTGACGACGACATATAAATCGACTGTCGTCACGTCATTTTTCGTAACGACTTTTACGCCTTTGGAAAGGTTTCTGCGGCCGAATACCTCTGCGATCCCGCCGGCGAATCCGCCGCTCATGCTGGCGACGCCTTTGACTTCCGAAGCGGCGACGCCCGCCATAACGGCGATCGCCTCATCGGTTATCATCATATTATCGCTGTCTTCGAAGATATCGGACATATCGTCTTCCACATCCTGCGTACTCTGTACGTCGTCTTCCGGCTGCGGTATTTTCTGTTCCGTATCTTCGTGATTTTTATTGTCGTCCAGCATCAGACAACCTCCCAACACACGGTGCCATTTTACACGAATTTGCGTAAAACTTCAAGGAATGATCTATTTTATCTCAAGAATACTGTCATCCCAGCAATCCGGTTTGTCCAAATCCAGCAGGAACGCAGTGGTCGCGGCAATATTGGAAAGGCCGAAACGGTTCTCCTTGACTTTATATTTATCACGGTTTTCCGTATTGTCATAAAAAATACACGGAACGGGATTCAGCGTATGGGCCGTTTTGGCTTTCGGCTTTCCTGCGGCGTTACAGACGATTTTACCTTTTTTGGTCTCATACATTTCATCGGCATTTCCGTGGTCCGCAGTGATGATCGCCATACCGCCAAGCGCGTCGATTACGGGAAGAATTCTGGAGAGGCATAAATCCACCGTCTCCACTGCGATTCTGGCGGCCGCCATATTGCCGGTATGCCCAACCATATCGCCATTGGCGAAATTCACCCGCGCATATTTATAATTTCCGGTCTGAAGCGCCTCTATCAAAGCGTCCGTGACCTCGGCAGCTTTCATCCAGGGCCTTTGTTCGAACGGTATTACATCCGATTTGATTTCAATGTAAGTTTCCAGTTTATCATCGAACTTTCCGCTTTTGTTTCCGTTCCAAAAATAGGTAACATGCCCGAATTTCTGCGTTTCTGCAATCGCCAGCTGTGAAATTCCGTTTTTGGCCAGCAGCTCCCCCATCGTATTATGGATTGCGGGCGGTTCTACCAGAAAACGGGAAGGAATATTCAGGTCGCCGTCGTATTGCAGCATTCCCGCGTAACAGACTTTCGGCAGAAATTTCCGGTTGAATGTATTCAGAGAAGCGTCTTCGAACGCACGGCTGATTTCCAGTGCGCGATCGCCTCGGAAATTAAAAAAGATGACGGAATCCCCATCCCGGATCGTACCGACCGGACCGTTCTCATCCGCGATCACAAACGGAGGCAGGTCTTGGTCGATGCAGCCGCTTTCTTCGCGGTATGTCTCGATCGCTTTCTCCGCGGAGGGGAACCGGCGCCCTTCTCCCAGCACATGCGTATTCCAGCCGCGTTCTACCATGGACCAGTCCGCTTCGTAACGGTCCATCGTGATATTCATTCTGCCGCCGCCGCTTGCGATCTTGACATCGAACGTATCACTGCGCAGCTCCTCCAGATATGCTTCGAACGGCATCACATACTCCAGGGCCGAGGTTTCTCCCACGTCCCGTCCGTCGAGTAAAATATGAACGCGCACCGTCCGCACGCCTTCCTTTTTTGCTTCCCTGATCATTGCTTTTAAATGGTCGATATGTGAATGAACGTTTCCATCGGAGAAAAGTCCGATAAAATGCAATGCCGACCGGTTTTGCCGTACATTTTCGATAATTTCCGTCCATCCCTTTGCCTGGAACATTTTACCGGATGCGATCGATTCGTTTACGAGCTTTGCTCCCTGACTGTAAACCGCTCCCGCGCCGATCGCATTATGCCCTACTTCGGAATTGCCCATATCGTCGTCGGAAGGCAGGCCTACCGCGGTACCGTGCGCTTTCAGAGAAGTATATTTATAATTTTGATACAGCTGATCCAATACCGGCGTATACGCGAGCTTTACGGCGTTTCCTTCCTCGCTGCTCCGCAGGCCTACGCCATCCATCACGATCGTAACTACCGGTCCTTTATATGCAAACATAATCCATCCTCCGTAAATCTAATTTTTATCTTATATATTCTACTAAAAACAGTAAAAAAAATCAATGTAATAAATCGTGCTTTTCCGCGTGGTTTATGTTAAAATAATCCGGCTTGCGCTTCCCGGGCAGGAAAGGTTGGTTCACCGTATGAAAAACATCAAAAAAGCGCTGGCCCTTCCGGGGCTGGTATTTGCAACAGTATTATGGGGGTTTTCTTTTGTCGTATGCAAAGACGCCGTACAGGTCATTACACCTGTTTATATGATCGCATTTCGTTTTACGATCGCGTCTGTACTCATGATCCCTTTTTTATACAAAAAAATACGCCGTATGACATTGCAGGATCTGAAATGCGGCGTGCTGATCGGGATTGCGTTGTTTGTCAGTTATGTGCTGCAGACGTATGGGGTGAAATACACAACAGCCGGCAACAACGCATTTTTAACGACTACGTATGTGATAATCGTGCCGTTCTTATATTGGATATATGCAAAAAAGAGGCCTGATTTTTTCACCTTTTCCGCAGCGGCGCTTGCCATGGCCGGAATCGGTTTCATTACGCTGGGAAATGGCGTTTCCTCCGTCAACAAGGGAGATTTTCTGACGATATTGTGCGGACTGACCTTTGCAGTCCATATTTTAATGCTCTCTGTTTATACGAAAGAACACGACGTCTCTCTCATGACGTTTCTCCAACTGGCGACGGCCGGAGTGCTTGGATGGATTTTCGCACCCCTTACGGAAGGGAAATTGGTATTTCACGGGCTTGCCGCAGGCGAGGTCTCGCTCTTCTATATCATCGGCGTCCTGGTTTTCTTAAGCGTCGGCTGTTCTATGATTTGTTTTTATCTGCAGACAATGGGGTTAAAATATATCCGCGCCACGGTAGCGTCGATCGTGCTTTCCATGGAGGCGATCTTCGGCGTTGTTTTTTCCGTGATATTGGGCGACGAGAAACTGACGGCAAAGGTACTCATCGGTTTCGCGTTGATATTAATCTCCGTCATCATGTCCGAAACAAAATTCGGCTATCAGGGAGCAAAGAAAGCCGGCGTAAAAAAATAAGCCGGCTTGTGTGTTATGGTCGTTTGTCTGCAGGACGTTCAGGAAGCGGCAGAGGACGATGCATCCTCCTCTGGTTCCGTCTTATCCAGCTCCACATAGTCGTCTTCTTCCGCAGTCTCTAACGCGCCTCTGACCTCGTCCTGATAGCTGCTGATTTGATCTCCCGCTGCGGCTGCCTGTTCCCGCTGCTGCTCCGCAGATTCTTTCGCAAAAGCTTTCCCGCAGTCGATCAGCATGGGATCGATCCCGGACAGTATACGGATCAATTGGAAATATTCTTCCCGATTGAACGTCACGCCTTTCTTCGGGCATTTTCCATCGGAGGACCATACTCTGATATCGAGTTTCTTCCGTCCGTTGTTCCATCGAATGATATTTACTTCTATATTACTGTGATCCGTTTTGCCGATACTGCCGAATCTGTTTTCGATATTGCGCGGTACGTTC
>CABQCN010000124.1 GCA_902462635.1 uncultured Oscillospiraceae bacterium | reverse complement strand
ATCTTTCGATTTCCCGCAGCCGCCCGGCTTCCTGCCCCGGCGAATATTTCGCCGCCAGCTTCTCCAGCGCGGCTCTTTTCTCCGCCGGATCCTCCAGGATGCGCGCCGTGCCGAATGCGATGGCACTGCGGAAATACGTCGTAAATTCCTGCGGCATTACATGGTCCTGCCCGATCACGCAAAACGAAACCTTTCGGTTCTTTGCGATGGCATCCAGCTTGTGTCCGGCGGGCGCGCAATGAAAATATATTTTAAAATCATCGTATACATAACTGAGCGGTACGGCGTAAGGATAATCGTCGTCTCCGGAGACGGCAAGCACGCCGGCGGTGCCTGCGCGCAAGATTGCGATCGTTTCTTCCGGCGACAGTAATTGTTTTTTGCGGCGCATTTCCCGGAACATAAGCATCTGCCCTTTCGCTGTGTCTGTCCGATTTCAAGAAAGCTTTCGTTCTCAGCGGTTCGCAAGCGCCCGGTATTCTTTCCGCGGCTGCACGCATTTGTAAGAAGGACGGATGATTTTACCCGCATTCACAAGCTCTTCGATGCGGTGCGCGCTCCAGCCGGAAATTCTGGCCATTGCGAAAATCGGCGTATATAACTCCAGCGGCAGGCCAAGCATACTGTAAACGAAACCGCTGTAGAAATCGATGTTGGCGGAAACGCCCTTATACATTTTTCGCGACTTTTCGATGACGTGCGGCGCCAGCTTTTCAATGTTGGAATAAAGCAGATATTCTTTCTCCATGCCCTTTTCGTCGCACAGTTTCTTCACGAACAGCTTGAAAATCTCCGCGCGCGGATCGGAAAGCGAATATACCGCATGACCCATGCCGTAAATCAGACCCGACCGATCGAACGCCTCTTTGTTGAGGATTGACGCAAGGTACGCCGAAATCTCTTCCTCGTCCGACCAATCCGAGATATTCTCCTTGATATTTTCCATCATCTGTACGACTTTGATGTTTGCGCCGCCGTGCTTCGGTCCTTTCAGAGAACCAAGCGCCGCCGCGATCGCGGAATACGTATCCGTTCCGGAAGACGATACGACGCGCGTGGTAAAAGTAGAGTTGTTTCCGCCGCCGTGTTCCGCATGTAAAATGAGGGCGATATCCAGAATTCTGGCTTCGAGTTCCGTATAATGGCTGTCAATCCGGAGCATATGCAGGATATTCTCGGCCGTGGACAGCTCCGGACGCGGTTCATGGATAAAGAAGCTCGTCCCGTCGTTGAGGTAGTAGTCGTATGCCTGATAGCCGTATACCGACAAAAGCGGGAACAGTGCGATCAGCTGGAGGCACTGGCGTAAAACATTCGGGATCGAGGTATCATTTGGTTTATTGTCATAGGCGTAAAGCGTCAGGACGCTTCTGGCCAGCGTGTTCATCATGTCATGACTCGGCGCCTTCATGATGATATCGCGTACAAAAGATCCGGGGAGCGTGCGGTAACCGGACAGCAGCCTGGTAAAATTCTCCAGTTCTTCCCGGTCGGGCAGGTCGCCGAACAAAAGCAAATAGGTCGTCTCTTCAAATCCGAACCGGTTGTCTCTAATAAAGCCGCTCACCAGTTCTTCAACGTCGATACCGCGATAAAACAGTTTGCCGCGGCACGGATGTTTTGCGCCGTCCTCACCTACCTGGGAAGATTGTATTTCGGATACTTCGGTCAGTCCGGTCAGGACGCCGTTCCCGTTCAAGTCCCGCAATCCACGGAAAACTTTGTGTTCTAAGTACATTTCCGAATTGATCACACTGTTGCTCGAACAGAGTTCCGATAATTTCAATACATCGGGTGTAATGGCAGAATAATCTTTCGCCATGGTAAAATCATCTCCTTCATAGGTGTTTTGGATTATTAACTTTACCATGGTTTTTCGAATTTTGCAAATTTTTCATTCCACCGTTACGGATTTTGCCAGATTCCGCGGTCTGTCTACATCGCATCCGCGCTGCACCGCAACGTAATAAGAAAGCAGCTGCAAGGCAGTAATTGCGGGGAACGGCGCGTACAATTCGTTTTCTCCCGGCAGCCGGATCACGAAGTCGCATGTGGCCGGATCGTTATACTCCTTGTCGCGGCAAAGCAATACGACCTTCGCACCCCTTGACTTTACCTCTTTTACGTTGCTGAGCGTTTTCTCCAGTAAATTTTTGTTTGTCGCCAGCGCGATCACCGGCGTGCCGTCGGTGATCAGAGAGATCGTTCCGTGTTTCATCTCGCCGGCAGCGTACGCTTCGCTGTGAATATACGTAATTTCCTTCAATTTCAGCGAACCTTCCGACGCCAGGCGGCAATCCAGGCCTCTGCCGATGAAAAATACGCTCGGACATTGTAAAAATTCGCCCGCGAGCTTACGGATTTCTTCTTTTTTCCCGATGACTTCCTCGATTGCCGCCGGTACGTCCGTGCTCAGTTCCTCCAACAGTTCCCGCTCCCGCGCAGGGGAAATCCTGCCCCGGAGTTTGGCAAGCAGTATGGAAACGGCATACATAACCGCAAGCTGGGAAGAATACGCTTTCGTGCTCGCTACGGAAATTTCCGGGCCGGCAAGCGTTAAAATGATATGGTCTGCTTCCCGGGCCACCGTGGAACCCACCACATTCACCACGGCCAGCGTCCGCGCGCCGCGGTCTTTCGCCAGACGCAGCGCGGCTACGGTGTCCGCAGTTTCTCCCGACTGAGAGATCAGGATTACGAGGTCCCGGCTGCCCAGGATCGGATCCTGATACCGGAATTCCGATGCGATATACACGTTTACCGGAATGCGCGCAAGCTGCTCTGTCATAAATTTTCCGATCAGGCCGGCGTGCATCGCCGTGCCGCAAGCCACGATGTTGATCGTATCGAATTCGTTTTCCCCGAAAAATGTTTCGATGTCCGAAGACAGTACGGAAGAAAGTGTGTCTCTGACGGCGCGCGGTTCCTCGTGGATTTCTTTCAGCATAAAATGCGGAAAGCCTTCTTTCTCCGCCGCGTCGACGCTCCAGGTAATTTTGGTGTATTCCGGTTCGGCGGCGCCGCCGTCTTCGTCCAAAACAGTTGCCGATTCCGGGGTAATCACCGCGATTTCGCCTTCATTCAACCGGTAATACCGATCCGTATATTTTAATACCGCAGGAATATCCGACGCGATATAATTGCCGTCCCCGCCCGCGGCCAAAATCAGCGGGCTGTCTTTCCGCACCGCGTAAATCACCTGCGGACGGTCGTGAAAAAGGATCCCGAACGCGTAGGATCCGCGGATTTGCTTCACCGCACCGCGGATCGCCCGCACCGGATCACCCGTTTTTTTATAGTAAAAATCGATTAATTTTGCCGCCACTTCCGTGTCCGTTTCCGACACGAACCGGTATTCCCGGCCGGCCAGATTCGCACGCAGCGCCGTGTAATTCTCGATGATTCCGTTATGCACGAGCGATACGCTGGCCGTGCAATGCGGATGTGAATTGAGATCGGACGGCTTTCCATGCGTCGCCCAGCGCGTATGCCCAATGCCGCAATACGCGTCGATGCGTCTGCCCATGTCCCGTTCATATCCCGCTGCCAGCGCCCGAACTTCCGAAACGCGGCCTTTTTCCTTCAGGCACATCATTCCGGCCGTTGTATCATAGAAGGCAATCCCCGCAGAGTCGTATCCCCTGTATTCCAGCGACGCAAGGCCGCCGAAAAGTTTCGGGAGCACCTGCGATCTGCCTGTGTAACCGATAATTCCGCACATAGTTCTATTCCACCTTTATTAAATTTTAATTGACAGATTCTGCACCTTTTTTGTGCCGCGGCTTCCGCCCGGCTTTGTTAGATGCATAACGACGGTAAAATCGAGATGATATTTTACCGCCGGAGGACCACCCGCCGAAACATTCGATACTGTCCTCACCTCGTCAACCGCATATCTGTTCACGCGCATATGCGGTTCTGGCGCTTTGCTGAAAAATTTCTTTATTTCCCTCCAAGTCTTTCTTTGATGATTTCCGATACGCTTTTGGCAATATTTTCCGTGAGCGCCCTGTCCTCGCCTTCCGTCATGACCCGGATCAGCGGTTCCGTACCGGATGGCCGCACTACGATCCTGCCGGTTTCCCCGAATTGCTTTTTGGCATCCTCGATGGCCGCCTTGATCTGCGGATCCGTATAAAACGCAAGTTTTCCCTCTTTCGATACGGTTACGTTTATAATGGACTGCGGATAGCGCCGCATGACTTCGGCAAGCTCCGAAAGTTTTTTGCCGCTGCGTTTTACCAGAGAAAGCAGCTGAATCGACGTCAGCTGTCCGTCGCCCGTAGACGCATAATCGCTGAAGATGACGTGTCCGGACTGTTCCCCGCCGAAATTGTAGTCTTCCTGCAGCATTTCTTCCAGTACGAACCGGTCCCCGACCTTCGTCGCGACAAAAGAAATTTCGTTCTCTTTGCAGAATTTTCCGAACCCCATGTTCGTCATCACGGTGCCGACGGCCGCGTTTTTGGCCAGCTTGCCGCGTTCCTTCATATCCTTGGCGCAGATCGCCATAATGAAGTCTCCGTCGATGATATTGCCCTTGTCGTCCACGCAGATGCACCGGTCGGCGTCTCCGTCGTACGCCACGCCCACATCCAGCTTGTTGTTCAGCACGTATTCTCTGAGCAGGCCGATATGCGTGGAGCCGCAGTCGCAGTTGATATTGATGCCATCCGGCTTATTGTGTAAAATATCCGCGTTCGCACCGAGCGCCGCAAATAATTTATCCGCCGATACGCTTGCCGCGCCGTTCGCACAGTCCACCGCAATGTTAAGTCCTTCCAGAGAATTCATGACCGTGCTTTTCAGATGGTCTACATAATCCTTGACGGCGTTGCCCGCATACGTCACTTTGCCGATGTCGGTTCCGGAAAGCGCCTGAGCTTCGCCGTCCAACACGATGGATTCGATCTGTTCCTCCAGCGCATCCGGTATTTTATAACCGTCGCCGCTGAAGATCTTGATGCCATTGTATTCCGCGGGATTGTGCGACGCGGAAATCATGATGCCGGCATCCGCCTTATATTTCCCCACGAGATACGCAACCGCAGGAGTCGGTACCACGCCGAGGATAATAACGTCTGCGCCGACGGAGCAGAGGCCTGAGGCGATGCTGAAGCTGAGCATATCCGAAGAAATCCGCGTGTCGCAGCCCACGCAGAACAAAAGCCTTCTTCTGCTGCCATCCGACAGCACGCTGCCTGCCGCGCGGCCTACCTTGAGGGCAAGTTCGCAGGTCAGGAACGAGTTGGCGATCCCCCGGATCCCGTC
>CABQCN010000123.1 GCA_902462635.1 uncultured Oscillospiraceae bacterium | reverse complement strand
ATAATGATACGTTGTATTCCTATTTTGACACAGGCATCATGCCGGAATATGACGGTGAAAAATTAAGCAAGCTGGAAGCTGAAATTAATAAATAATTACATGGCTGGAATTTTATACTGCGGCCCTTTCGTATTGGAAGGGCCGCTCCATTGGAATGTAAAAAATGAGTGAATGTGGAAGTAAATAAAAAAACCGCTTACTAAGCGGTTTTTTTATTGTAAAACGTATGTGCCTGCATATCATTCAGGCAACAAAACATTTATCGCGGGAGATTCACTGCCCGCTGAATTTTTGTTTTGCAGCACTGATTTTCTGCTGCTCTACCTGCTGCATCGGATACCAGCCTTTCTGAGACATCTTTTTATAGATCTCATTCTGCATGCAAAGCGTATCGTTGAAGGCCTGTGTGAACGCACAATGAACGTCCGCAGTAGAAGATTCGATCGCCCCGTGCATCATTAAGTCGCACGCACCTTTTGTCGTAGACAGGATATTATCCATGATCAACTTATCATCCATTGCCATTCTCCTTTCAATTGCTGTTCAGTAAACCGTAAAAACGGTTGAAACTCTGCTGATGCTTATTGCAGAGTTCCTGTACAAACCCTTTCAGTTCCGCATCCTGCAGCTGGTTCGCAAAATCGGTGCATGCCTTTTTCATCTGCTGTTCATGCCCGAGTGCGTCTTCGATATAAAGAAGTTCCTTTGGTGTCATCATTCAATTCCTCCTTATTATTTATGTGTATTGCTACGATCAATAGTATCGGCAGAACGGAGCAGATCTATACAAAAAATATTTTTAAAACCTACTTGACAAATAAAATTATCGTGTTAAAATAAAAAACGTATTCAGGATAATTGCTTTGTTCTCACATGTGGATGCGGATCATTGTAGTTTTGATCAGCGGACATGTGATTTTTTTGTTTTTATGATTTGGGTACGAAAAAATATTTAGGAGGTACCCATTATGAATAAAGGTACAGTAAAATGGTTCAATGCAGACAAAGGATTTGGATTTATATCCAACGACAACGGCGGGGAAGACGTATTCGTCCATTTCTCGGCGATTGTTTCAAACGGATTCAAATCGCTTACGGAAGGCCAGAGCGTTACGTTTGATACGGAAACGGATCCCAAGAACAGCCGTAAAGTCAGAGCGGTAAACGTCTGCGTAGCATAACCGAAAACGGAAGTTAAAACGCAGAAATAGGATGAACAGAAAGTTCCGGCCGGAATGGCCGGAACTTTCTTCGTGTCGGGGCGCCGGACGATGGGGGCGGTGAGGAATATGTGGCTGGCTTTTGCCTTCGGATCGGCATTGTTTGCGGGAATCACCGCAGTCCTTGCGAAGATCGGCATTAAAAATACGGATTCAAATGTGGCAACGGCGATCCGCACCGTCTTTGTACTGCTTTTTTCTTGGCTAATGGTGCTGCTCGTCGGTTCTTTTGATACCCTTCCGACAGTTGATGCAAAGACGCTTGTATTTCTGAGTCTGTCCGGTCTTGCCACCGGCGCGTCTTGGCTTTGCTATTTTAAAGCGCTGCAGCTCGGCGATGTGAACCAGGTTGCGCCGATCGATAAATCGAGCACGATCCTTACCATGATTTTAGCGTTTGTGATTCTCGGCGAGCCGGTCACTGTTTGGAAACTCCTCGGTATCGCGGCGATCGGCGCCGGCACGTATTTGATGATTTCCAAAAAGCAGGCGGCAGCGCCTGGAAAGAGAAGCAGGGGTTGGATGTTTTATGCGTTTCTGTCTGCTGTTTTTGCAAGTCTCACCTCCATTCTCGGGAAAATAGGAATCACAAACATTGAATCCAACCTTGGAACGGCACTCCGTACGATTGTAGTGCTGATTATGGCTTGGGTCGTTGTTTTCATAACCAAAAAGCAAGGAGAAATCAAGCGGATCGATCGGAAAAGCTGGCTCTTTATTTGTCTTTCGGGCTTTACGACAGGACTTTCTTGGCTGTGCTACTACAGAGCCCTGCAGGACGGACAGGCCAGCATCGTGGTGCCCATTGACAAATTAAGTATTGTAGTTACGATTGTTTTCTCTTACATATTTTTAAAAGAAAAGCTGACAAAAAAATCTCTTGTCGGATTTCTCCTGTTGACAGCAGGAACGTTCAGCTTGCTGATTGATGTGTAATGTGCGGCGGCAGACGTTTCCGAAGCCTTGGCTCCGCTCCCTTGCTTGCAGGGCAAGATGCATGGTATAATCCGGAAAGAAAAATAACGGGTCACGGGAGGATCTATGAAATTTATTATTGAACATTTATCCAAAAATTTTGAGAAGAAAGAAGTTCTGCGGGACATCGGCTTTACGTTTGAAAGCGGAAAAATCTACGGATTGCTTGGCAGAAACGGCGCCGGCAAAACGACGCTGTTCAACTGTGTGAACCGTGACCTGAAGGCGGACAGCGGCCGATTCTATATAGAAGAAAACGGACAAACCCGGGAGCTGAAGGCGGAAGATATCGGCTACGTCCTCTCCACGCCAACCGTACCCGAGTTTCTGACGGGGCGGGAGTTCCTGAAATTTTATATTGAAATCAACGAAAAAAGCATCAGCGATTTAAAATCCATCGATGAATATTTCGAATTGATGAACATCGAAGCCGAAGACCGGGATAAGCTGCTGAAGGATTATTCTCACGGGATGAAAAATAAAATGCAGATGCTGGTCCATCTCATCGCTCGGCCGAATGTGCTGCTTCTGGACGAACCGCTGACCTCGCTCGACGTGGTCGTGGCGGAAGAAATGAAACAGCTGCTGCGGACGCTGAAAACGGACCGGGTGATTTTATTTTCCACTCATATTTTGGAACTGGCGCTCGACCTTTGCGATGAAATCGTGATCCTGAACCGCGGAGAACTGGAAACCGTTGATAAAACGGATCTCGGCAATCAGGAATTCAAAGATAAAATTATCAATGCCCTGCGTGAGGAAAGCCATGATTGAATCGTTCCGCATTTCCTTTTCGTTGAAAAATACGTACCGTGTCAACGGGATCTTGTATTCCTTGCAGCAGATCCCGCTGATCCGCAGATTGTTTCCAGACAAGTTGTACAGCTGCAGGGGGCTGAAACGATTTGCGGCGGTGATCGCCGTACTCTGGGAAATCATCTCGCTGTTTTTGGGGAAGCTGATTTATCTTGCGATGGTATTCGGACTGTGCCGCCTCTATTCCGGAGAGCGCACGCCACAGATTTTTCTCCATATTCTGTTCTTCCTGACCATCATCGGCGCGTATATGAACACCTATCTGTTCAATCCCACGAACGATAAATATTACGCGGTGGTCTTGATGCGTATGGATGCGAGAGCCTACACGCTTTCAAATTATTGGTATGCGATGCTGCGCACGGTCGCCGGCTTCCTGCCGTTTACGATCCTGTTCGGGCGGCAAAGCAGCGTACCGCTTTGGATCTGCATGTTTCTGCCCTTTTTTATCGCCGGGGCGAAGCTGACCGCGGCGGCGCTCTTCCTGCTCCGTTATAAAAAAACAGGAAAAAGCGCCAATGAGAATCTGCCGCCCAAACTGGCCTGGCCGCTCTCTGCGCTGCTGCTGGGCGCAGCCTGCGGGCTTCCGTATCTGAACGTGATTCTCCCGCGCGCGGCCTTTTTGGTACTTGCGTTTGCGGTCACTTTCGCCGGCGTTTGCGGAGCGGTTTTCGTAGCGCGCTTTCCGTCGTACCGCGAAGTCTGCAGGATCCTTCTGGCGGAGAAAAAATTCGGCACGGATTATGACCGGGCAGTTAAGACGGCAAATGCGGAACGGCAGAAGAAAATAATCAGCCATGACGCGGGAATCACGAGTAACAGAACAGGATTCGAGTATTTTAACGAATTATTTATCAAGCGGCACCGTAAAATATTATGGCGCTCTGCGCAGAAGATCTCTTTGATCCTGCTGGCGCTGCTGCTCGGTATGCTGCTGCTGTGCCGCATCGAGCCGGAAATCCGGCTGAAAGTAAACGAATCGATGATGATTCTGCTCCCGTATTTCGCGTTCGTAATGTACCTGATCAACCGCGGTACGATTTTCACGAGCGCCCTGTTCATGAACTGCGATCACAGTATGCTGACGTATTCGTTTTATAAAAAACCTTCTTTTATTCTGAAATTGTTCAGGATCCGCCTGCGGGAGATCATTAAAATCAATCTCCTGCCTGCCGCGGTCATCGGCGCCGGCCTGCCCGTGATCCTGTATTTTTCCGGCGGAACGGCAAATCCGCTCAATTATGTAATCCTTCCGGTGACCATCCTCGCCATGAGCATCTTTTTCTCCGTACATTACCTGATGCTGTACTATCTGCTGCAGCCGTACAACGTAAATACGCAGGTGAAAAGCGGCGCGTATCTGGCGGTCATCTGGCTTACGTACATGGTCTGCTATGTATTTCTGCAGGTAAAACTGGATACGCTCCTTTTTGGAATCACCGCGACGGCGTTCTGCGTAATTTATTGTATCGTCGCCTGTATCCTGGTATATAAATTTGCGTATAAAACATTCCGTTTGCGAAATTAAGGGCGCGGCGGCACAGGAGATGATGCGTTTTGTATAAAATTCTGATCGTGGAAGACGATCCGGCAATTGCCGGCGCGATGCAAAAACAAATTGGAGCCTGGGGGCTGGAGGCCAGATGCGCGGAAGACTTCCGCGAAGTCCTATCGCTGTTCCGGGATTTCTCGCCCCATCTGGTACTGCTCGATATCACGCTGCCCTTTTATAACGGGTATTACTGGTGCGGGGAAATCCGCAAAATTTCTCAGGTGCCGATCGTGTTCCTTTCTTCGGCGTCCGACAATATGAATATCGTCATGGCGATGAATATGGGGGGCGACGATTTTATTGCGAAACCGTTCGACCTCAACGTATTGACCGCGAAAATACAGGCAATTCTAAGGCGTACCTACGATTTTGCGGCGCAGCTCCCGGTGCTGGAACACCGGGGCGCCGTGCTGGATCCGGCCGCCGCCGTATTGACGTACCGCGGAGAGCGGATCAGTCTGACAAAGAACGAGAGCCGTATTTTACAGACGCTTTTCGAACAGAAGGGACGCGTCGTGATGCGCGACGCGCTGATGCAGCGTTTATGGGAAACGGACAGCTTTGTTGACGAAAACACGCTGACCGTAAATGTTACGCGCCTGCGAAAGAAACTGGACGCTGCGGGGCTGCGGGATTTTATCATAACGAAAATAGGGATGGGATATCTTGTCGAATAATCAACGCGGCGCGAAGCCGCGCCTTTTTCTCCGCTATTT
>CABQCN010000122.1 GCA_902462635.1 uncultured Oscillospiraceae bacterium | reverse complement strand
ATGTTCTTCATGAGGCGCAGCTGATTTACGGTTATCTGCCGCTTGAAGTCCAGAAAACGATTGCGGAAGGGATGGGCCTCCCGCTGGCGGAAGTATACGGCGTCGTAACGTTTTACGCGCAGTTTTCATTGAAACCGAAGGGTGAATATAAAATATCCGTATGTCTCGGCACCGCATGCTATGTCAAAGGCGCGGATCTTGTTTTAGATAAATTAAAAGAAGAACTCGATCTGCAGGTAGGCGACTGCTCGGAGGACGGGAAATTCTCTTTGGATGCCTGCCGCTGCATCGGCGCGTGCGGACTTGCTCCCGTTATTACGATCAATAACGACGTATACGGAAGGCTCGAGCCGGATGACGTGCCGGGTATTTTGGCAAAATACTGATTTCCATGCTGCGCGATATTTCCCTGCACATTCTGGATTTGACGCAGAATTCTATTACGGCCGGCGCCGGGGCAGTGCGGATTTCCGTCTTCTGCGACGCGGCGGATCTCATGCTTGAGGTCTGTATCGAAGACGACGGCTGCGGGATGAGCGAGGAATTTTTAGCGGCGGTGGAAGACCCTTTTACCACCAGCCGGACAACACGCAAAGTCGGAATGGGAATCCCGTTTTTCAAACTTGCCTGCGAGCAGGGCGGGGGCCGTCTGGAGATCCGCTCCAAACAGGATGTAGGGACGAAATTGCGGGGGAGTTTTGAAATCGCGAATATCGACAGGCTGCCGCTCGGAGATCTCGGTGAGACGATGGAATTCTTGATTTCAGGCGCGCCGGAAACAGAATTCAGATTGGAATTGCGCTCGTCCAGAGGAACTTTTACGTTTGACACAGAGGAAGTCAAAGCGGAGCTGGAGGGTACGCCGATCACGGAATATGAAATATTACAGTGGATCAAAGAGTATATTAATGAGAATGTTGAAATTATTTTCGGAGGTGTTCTGAATGAAATCGTTAGCTGAACTGAAAGCAATCAAAGAAAAAACACAAAATGAAATTTCCATGAGAAACGGGCAAGAAGGAACGCGGATCATCGTGGGTATGGCTACCTGCGGGATTGCGGCAGGCGCAAGGCCGGTCATGAACGCGTTCGTCGACGAAATCCAGAAAAGAAATATTACAAACGCGACCGTAGCGATGACAGGCTGTATCGGCATGTGCAGATTAGAGCCGATCGTAGAAGTAATCGATAAAGATGGTACAAAGGTAACTTATGTTAAAATGACGGCGGAGAAAGCCGTTCGCGTCGTTACCGACCATATTGTAAACGGCAAGGTAGTCAGCGAATATACCATAGGCGCCGTGGAAGACTGACGGTAAAGGAGGACATCATATATGCAATTTTACAGATCACACGTGCTGGTGTGCGCGGGAACAGGATGCACATCATCCGGATCGGCAGTATTATTCGACGAATTCGAACAGCGTTTGAAAGACGCAGGAATCGAAAATGAAGTAAAAGTCGTTAAAACGGGATGCTTTGGTTTGTGCGCGGAAGGGCCGATCGTCGTCGTTTATCCGGAAGGGGCGATGTATTGCCGCGTTACAAAAGCAGACGTACAGGAAATCGTTTTGGAACACCTCGTCAAGGGAAGAATCGTGAAGCGTCTTCTGGAACAGACGGAGAAAACGGTGGAGGAAACCGATGTCCAGGAAAGTGAATTTTTCAAGAAACAGCTGCGGGTGGCGCTGCGGAATTGCGGCAGGATCAACCCGGAAAATATAGACGAATACATAGCTTACGACGGATATGCGGCGCTGGGGAAGGTCGTCACGGAAATGACGCCGGAACAAGTCATCGACACGGTGCTGAAATCGGGACTCAGAGGGCGCGGCGGCGCGGGCTTCCCGACGGGAAGAAAATGGGATTTTGCACGCAAAAGCGTATCCGATAAAAAATTCGTATGCTGCAACGCCGACGAGGGAGATCCCGGGGCGTTCATGGACCGGAGCGTGCTGGAAGGCGATCCGCACGTCGTATTGGAAGCTATGGCGATCGCGGGATACGCTATCGGATCGGATCAAGGGTATATTTATGTAAGGGCGGAATACCCGATCGCGGTATCGCGTCTGCAAATCGCAATCGAGCAGGCCAAGTCTTACGGGCTGCTTGGAAACAATATCTTCGGCACGGACTTTTCGTTCGATATCGAAATCCGGCTCGGCGCGGGCGCTTTCGTATGCGGTGAGGAAACGGCGCTGATGACGAGCATCGAAGGCCACCGGGGCGAACCGCGTCCGCGTCCGCCGTTCCCGGCGGTGAAAGGCTTGTTCCAGAAGCCGACGATTTTAAATAACGTAGAAACATACGCCAATATCCCGCAGATCATTCTTAATGGCGCGGATTGGTTTTCCTCGATCGGTTCCGAGCGCAGCAAAGGTACGAAAGTGTTTGCCGTGGGCGGGAAAATCAAAAATACAGGCCTTGTGGAAATTCCCATGGGAACGCCTTTGCGCGATATTATCTATGATATCGGCGGCGGGATCCCCAACGGCAAGAAATTCAAAGCTGCGCAGACGGGCGGACCTTCCGGCGGATGCATTCCGGCAAGCCTGATCGACACGCCGATCGAATACGACACGCTGATCGAAATCGGCTCCATGATGGGATCCGGCGGGCTGATCGTAATGGATGAGGATACGTGTATGGTGGATATCGCTAAATTCTTCCTGGCCTTTACGGTAGAAGAATCCTGCGGCAAATGCCCTCCGTGCCGGATCGGTACGAAAAGAATGTATGACATTCTCGATAAGATCACAAAAGGAAAAGGGGAACTGAAAGATATCGACGACCTTTACGAACTGGCGGCCGCGATCAAGGCTTCCGCGCTTTGCGGACTCGGCCAGACGGCGCCGAATCCGGTACTCAGCACGCTGCGGTATTTTAAAGACGAATATGTAGCGCACGTCGTCGATAAAAAGTGCCCTGCCGGCGTCTGTAAAGATCTCCTGCAATTTAAGATCATCGCATCAAAGTGCAAAGGCTGCAGCGTCTGCGCGAAGAATTGTCCTGTGGGCTGTATCCATGGAGAGATTCGTTCTCCGTACGTCATCGACAGTACAAAATGCGTAAAATGCGGAGCTTGTATGGAAAAATGTAAATTCGGCGCAATCGTCAAGGAATAAAGGAACGGAGGTTTTACAGATATGGTCAATATTAAAATAGACGGCGTTTCGATGCAGGTCCCCGAGGGTACGACCATTCTCGAGGCGGCAAGAAACGCAAATATAAAAATCCCGACGCTTTGCTATTTAAAAGGCATCAATGAGATCGGCGCCTGCCGCATGTGCGTTGTGGAAATCAAAGGGGCGCGGGCGCTGCAGGCGGCCTGCGTGTATCCGGTATCGGAAGGACTGGAAGTGATTACAAATTCGGAGAAGGTCAGAAAAGCTAGAAAAATTACGCTGGAACTGATCCTTTCGAACCATGACAGGCAATGCCTGACTTGTGTGCGCTCCGAAAACTGCGAGCTGCAGAGACTTGCAAAAGAGCTGAATGTCACGGATATCCGTTTCGATGCCATTGGGGAGAAAGAAATTCTGCCGATCGACGATCTTTCGCCTTCGATCATCAGAAACCCGAATAAATGTGTCCTGTGCCGCAGATGTGTAAGCGTTTGCAAAAATGTCCAGACCGTTGGCGTCATCGACACGATGGAACGCGGTTTCAAGACGGTGATCGGCTGCGCTTTCGGCAAGCCGCTTGCGGAAACGCCGTGCGTAAACTGCGGACAATGTATTGCGGTCTGTCCGACGGGAGCGCTGCAGGAAAAGCATGAAATCGGCGATGTCTGGAATGCGATTGCCGATCCGGAGAAATACGTGATTTTTCAGACGGCTCCGGCGGTGCGCGTCTCCATAGGAGAAGCCTTCGGGATGCCGATCGGCTCCAGGCCTACCGGTAAAATGGTAACGGCGATCCGCCGGCTCGGCGCGGATAAAGTATTCGATACGGATACGAGCGCGGATCTGACGATTATGGAAGAAGGCACGGAACTTCTGGAGAGAATCAAAAACGGCGGCAAACTGCCGATGATTACATCGTGCAGTCCGGGCTGGATTAAATTCTGCGAACACAATTACCCTGATTTTCTGGAGAATCTTTCTTCCTGCAAATCGCCGCACGAAATGTTCGGCGCGGTGCTCAAGACGTATTATGCGAAGCAGGAAAACATCGATCCGGCGAAAATCTACGTGGTATCCGTAATGCCTTGTACCGCGAAAAAATTCGAGGCCGACAGACCCGAAATGAGCGCTTCCGGCTATCCGGACGTAGACGCGGTTCTGACGACGCGGGAACTGGCGCAGATGATCCGCGAAGCGGGCATCGATTTTGTAAATCTTGAAGATACCGATTTCGACAACCCGATCGGGAATGCGTCGGGCGCCGGCGTAATATTCGGCGCTACGGGCGGCGTCATGGAGGCGGCGCTGCGTACGGTGGCTGATGTGCTGACGGGCGAATCGGCTCCGGCAGACAAAATAGAATATGAAGCCGTGAGAGGCGTGGAAGGCATTAAAGAGGCAACCGTCAACGTAGCGGGAATGGATATCAAACTCGCCGTCGCGAGCGGACTCGGGAACGCAAGAAAGCTTTTGGACAAAATCCGTGCGGGCGAAGCCGATTATCACTTCATCGAAATCATGGCGTGCCCCGGCGGATGCGTAAACGGCGGCGGTCAGGTGATACAGCCGTCCAGCATCCGCAGCTGGATCGATCTCAGGACAGAGCGTGCAAAAGCGACGTACGAAGAGGACCGGGATCTCCCGATTCGCAAATCGCATGACAACCCGTTCATCAAAAAGCTCTATGAGGAATACTATGGGGCGCCGGGAAGCCATCAGGCGCATCACGATCTTCATACGCATTATCAAAAACGAGAAAATTATTGATTTTCTACCGACGGCCCCGTCTTTTTTGACGGGGCTGTTTTCTTTGTGAAAATATTTTCGCCCAATTGTTCATAAATATTCATATAATCATAATTGAAACGTTTATATTAATATTGTACGATATAAACGAAATCGCAGTTGGAGAGTGAATATATGAATAAGAATGGTATTGAATCAAAGATTCAGATTAAGCCGTCTACTTTTTTAAATCCCGTACCGGTTGTTATGGTTACCTGCGGAACGATGGAGCGATCGAATATTATAACGCTCGCATGGGCGGGTACGGTCAATTCGGAGCCTCCTATGCTTTCCGTTTCGGTCCGAAAAGAACGGTATTCCCATGATATCATTAAAAACAACGGCGTGTTCGGCGTCAATCTCGTTTCCGAGGCGCTGGTCCGC
>CABQCN010000121.1 GCA_902462635.1 uncultured Oscillospiraceae bacterium | reverse complement strand
CCATACTCCGCATAAATCGTCACGTCGTCTTCTACCTGGATTTCGTGATATTTGCCTTCATAGGCAAACGCCCGAATTCGGTCCGGCATGCCGAGCAGCCACTGCCATAGATCCAGATTATGGACGCATTGATTGATCAGCACGCCGGCGCCCTCTCCTTCCCAGGTAGCGCGCCATCCGGAAGAATCGAAATAAGCCTGCGTCCGGTACCAGTTCGTAATATTCCAGACGGCCCTGCGTAAAACGCCGAGTTCCCCGGAACGGATCATTTCCCGGATCCGCTGATAATATGGATTGGTACGCTGATTATACATAATGGCGTATTTCAGATGCGGATGAGCAGCTGCGGCCGCGGCATACGCTGCATTCATCTCCCGCGCCGCTTCCGTATACACTGCTTCCGGTTTTTCGGTAATCACATGCAGGCCACGCGAAAACGCTTCGATCGCAACGGCCGGATGCAGATAATGCGGCGTCGCAATATAGACGGCGTCGATCGGCGCCGTGGCAAGCATCTCCCGGAAATCTTCATAAAAACAAGTTTCCGGGACCTCCGCATAATGCGCTTTCGCATAGGCGATACGTTCCGTCCGGTTATCGCAGACCGCTCCGATCACACAATGCGCAATTTCTCCCGCGTGAATAAAATTCGCCGTCAGCGTTCCCATGTTGCCGAGTCCTACGATGCCGATCCTGACGCAATCCATACCCGCACCTCTTTTTATTCTTTATGGTCCTGCTCCCGCAGCGCGGCCCGACGGATTTTACCGCTCGTCGTCTTCGGAAGTTCCGTGACAAATTCCACGATCCGCGGATATTTATACGGTGCCGTAACCTTCTTTACATGGTTTTGCAGTTCTTTCTTCAGCGCGTCGGACGGCTCGTATCCGCGCGTCAGAACGACGGTCGCTTTGACTACCTGTCCGCGGATCGGATCCGGCGCGGCCGTAATCGCACACTCCAGAACGGATGGATGCGTCATCAGCGCGCTTTCTACTTCAAAAGGTCCGATGCGGTATCCGGAGCATTTGATCACGTCATCGACACGCCCGATAAACCAGATATATCCGTCTTCATCGTACCAGGCGTTATCGCCCGTATGGAAATCCCCGCCTGCGAACAGTTTCGCATTTGCCGCGTCGTCATGGAGATACCCGATCGTAAGTCCCACCGGCCTGTTTTCCTTCGCCCCGCGGATCACGATTTCGCCTTCTTCGCCGATCTCGCACTCTTTGCCATCTTCGTTTACGATATGAATATCAAAAAGCGGCGATGGCTTTCCGGTAGACCCCGGTTTCGGCGGAATCCATTCGTAATTTGCAAGCAGGACGGGTCCCTCCGTCTGTCCGAATCCCTCATAAAGCTTATGCCCCGTCAGTTTTTCCCATTGCTCAAAGACGATCGGATTGAGCGGCTCTCCGGCCATACAGCAATGCCGGATTGAAGAAAGGTCATATTTCGTAACGTCTTCTTTGATCATAAAACGGTACATCGTAGCCGGCGCGCAGAACGTCGTAATTTTGTATTTTTCGATCACGCTTAATAAATTATGCGGATCAAACTTATCCATATCGTAACCGAGCACCGCAGTACCGGCAATCCACTGTCCGTATATTTTTCCCCAGGAGAATTTTGCCCATCCGGAATCCGCTACCGTCAGATGCAATCCGTTTTCTGCCACCTGCTGCCAATACTTCGCAGTAATGATGTGCCCCAGCGGATAGGATTGTACATGCTGCACCATTTTCGGCATGCCCGTCGTCCCGCTGGTAAAATAAATGAGCATCAGGTCGTCCGCACACACGGCGTCCTCTCCCGCAGGCCGCGCAAACACGTCGCTCTGTCCGCGATAAGCATCCGTATAATTGATCCATCCGGCTCTATCCGCCCCGCTCTCCTGAATCAGCGCTTTATATTGCAGCGTCGGGCATTGCCGCTCGGAATTTTCCACATGGGAAATAATGTTCTCATCCTGCGCGCAAAGAATCATTTTAACGGAAGCGGCGTTGACGCGGTAGATCAGATCCTTCTCCGTCAGCTGAAACGTAGCCGGGATAATCACCGCCCCGATTTTATGGAGAGCCGTAACCGTGAGCCAATATTCGTAGCGCCTTTTCATAATCAGCAGGATGCGGTCGCCCTTGCGAATGCCGATCGATTTAAAATAATTGCACATCTGATTGCTGATGTTATTTATATCGCGGAATGTAAAAATACGTTCCTCTCCGCTGTCGTTGCACCATACGAGCGCTCTTTTCTCCGGCTCTTCCTCCGCCCATCCATCCACGATATCGAAGCCGAAATTGAAATCATCCGGCACGATTACCCGATAATTGGTTTTGAAGTCTTCATATGAATCGAATTCGATCCGCGGTAAATATTTTTTAAGCATGTAATCCATGTCGTATCGAACCTCCGAATTTTATAATAAGATCACCGTCAGAAATTTTGCGTCTTTGCCGCCCACCGCCGTCTGCGCGTGCGGCGTGACCGGATCAAAGTAAAAACAGTCGCCTTCCTTCAAAACGAATTCCCGTTTTCCGAAGATCACCTTTATGGACCCTTCCAGCACATAGTTGAATTCCTGTCCGGTATGGCTCACGAGAGCGGGAGGCTCCGTCTCTGTTTTCGCCGCAACCGTTACGATCATAGGTTCTATTTTACGACCGATAAATTTATACGCGATACTCTCAAAATCATATCCCACATACCGGTCCACTGCGATCCCTTCTCCGCTGCGGACGAGGGAACAATTTGCAAGCCGCGGAGATACGCCGGTCAGCAGCTCCGTCAGATCCACATGGAGATACGACGAAATCTCATATAACAGGCTTACGGGAAAATCAGTTTCCGCTCTTTCATAGGTCAGGTACGTTTCTACGGACATGCCGAGTTTCGCTGCCAATTGTTCCGCACTGAGATCCGATACTTCCCGCAGCTCTTTCACGCGGGAAGCGATTTCCTGGATTTTTGCTGAATTTGCCATAAGTCATTGCTCCTCTTTTTATTTATGGATTTGTTTTTATTATATCCGAAAAATCGAATGTGGCGAAATAATCGTCCGGGGTTTCCGCTCTGCGGATCATCTGCACGGATCCGTCTTCTTTCAAAAGCAGTTCCGCGCTCCGCAGTTTGCCGTTGTAATTATATCCCATCGCAAAGCCGTGCGCGCCGGCATCGAGAATTGCAAGAAGATCGCCCGGCGCCGTTTCCGGAAGGAAGCGGTCCACAGCGAATTTATCGTTATTTTCGCAAAGACCGCCCGTTACGTCATATCGTACGACCGCAGGCTCCCGTTCTTTCCCGAGCACAACGATATGATGGTAGGCTCCGTACATTGCGGGACGCATCAGATTCGCGGCACACGCGTCTGTCCCAAGATAATGCTTGTACGTATTTTTTTCATGGAGCACACGCGTCACCAGCATCCCGTGCGGGCCGGTAATATATCTCCCGAGTTCCGTTTTGATCGCCAGCGACCGTATGGGGGAAGGCACGATGATTTCATTGTACGCTTTCTCTACTTGCGCGCCGATATATGCGATATCCGCCGGTTCTTCCTCCGGACGGTACGGAATCCCGATTCCGCCCGACAAATTCACAAAACGGATCGTCGCTCCCGTTTCTTTCTGCAGCCGGACCGCTTCTTTAAAAAGGACCGCCGCCAGCGACGGATAATAATCTTTGTCGATCATGTTGCTCGCCAGGAACGCATGAATTCCGAAACGTTTCGCTCCCAGCTCCATCAGTTTACGAATTCCCGCGACCATCTGTTCCGGCGTCATGCCGTATTTGGCATCGCCGGGATTTCCCATAATTTGGTTCCCGACCGTAAAATTTCCGCCCGGATTATAACGCAGGCAGATTTCCTCCGGAATCCCGCCGTGCGCCGCCAAAAAGTCGATATGGGTAAAATCATCGAGATTTATGATCGCGTCCAATTTGCGCGCATATTCAAAATCCGCCGCAGGCGTCGCGTTAGAGGAAAACATGATTTCCTGCCCGCGGAATCCGAGGCGCTCCGAAAGCATCAGTTCGGTATAGGAGGAACAGTCCGTTCCACAGCCTTCTTCCCGCAAAATTTTTATCAGAAACGGATTCGGACACGCCTTGACCGCGAAATATTCCCGAAACTCTTTATTCCAGGAAAAAGCTTTTTGCAGGCCGCGCACCGCATTCCGGATGCCCGCTTCGTTATAAATGTAAAACGGCGTGGGGTACTGACTGCTGATTTTTTCCGCTTGTTCCTTTGTAATAAATGCTTCTTTCATCTCGGGTCCTCTTCCTCTTCTACAATATATTCGTCGATTGCGGCCCACAGGTCTTCTATGCCCGTCCTGTTCTGGGCCGATACGCATATAATATCCTTTTCCGGGGGGAGTTGTAAAGTGTTTCTTATTAACGAAACGTTATTTTTCCTTTGCTGCTTGCTGATTTTATCGGATTTCGTAGCGACAACCAAATAATCGATCCCCGCATCCAGAATCCACCGGTACATCGATTCATCGTCTTTCGACGGCTTATGACGGATATCCAAAAGCAATATCACTAAATAAAGCTGCGGACGGACATTCAAATAATCCTCGATCACTTTTCCCCACAAATTTTTTTCGCTTTTCGATACCGCGGCGTATCCGTATCCGGGAAGATCCACAAAATGCAGCTCATCGTCCAAGTTATAATAATTGATCTGGCGGGTCATTCCCTGGCGCGAACCGCTGTACGCCAAATTTTTTCTGCCGACCAGCGCATTGATCAGAGACGATTTCCCGACATTGGAACGGCCCGCAAAAGCAACCTCCAGCAGATTTCCTTCGGGATATTGTTTCGGCGACACGGCCGATATTACAAATTTTGCATTTTTTACTTTCATTCTAAATTCTGCCTTTCAAAAAAGTCCGCCGGTGAATTTCGCACGGACCGTATGCCGCAATGGCTTCGTAATGTTGTTTTGTGCCGTATCCTTTATGTTTTGCAAATCCATACTGCGGATAGCGTTCGTCATATTGCTTCATCAGCCTGTCTCGTTCTACTTTCGCAAGAATCGAAGCCGATGCGATCGAAACGCTCTGCGCGTCGCCGTGCGTAATCGAAAGCTGCGGAATTTCCACTGCGGGAATACGGACATGATCCACAAGGAGCTGCTCCGGATTTCTTCCGGCGGCAGCCGACGCAATCCGGATGGCCTCCCGCATCGCTTCATAGGTCGCCTGTAAAATGTTGATTTCATCGATCCGCTCATTTCCGATCATACACACACCGTAAGAAACGCAGCAGGCTTTGATCTCGTCATATAAC
>CABQCN010000120.1 GCA_902462635.1 uncultured Oscillospiraceae bacterium | reverse complement strand
GTTCCGCAGGCGTCGCCGGCGCTGCGGGGGCTTCCGGCCGCTCTTCGGGCAGCGCGTCGCCTTCCTCGCCTACATAAGCGATCACCGTAGTGATCGGCACCGTAGAGCCTTCGGGATACAATATTTTTAAAAGCTTTCCCGAGCAAGAGGCATCGATGGTAATGACTAATTTATCCGTTTCCATTTCAAAAAGCGGTTCGCCCTCTTTGACGGGATCCCCCTCTTTACGCAGCCAGCGGGTAATAAACCCCTCCGTCATCTGCAGCCCTTGTTTCGGTAAAATAACATTTTGAATCAAAGCGAATCGACCTCCCTGTGCTTCACGCCTTATAAAGCGCCTTCCTGCAGGCATCATAAATATCGGACTCCTGCGGGACGACGGCATTTTCCAACCCCAGATTGAACGGAAGCGGGCAGGCTTTTGCCCCCAGGCGCAGGATCGGGCTGTCAAGGTAGCGGAACGTCCGTTCGGAAAGCTCCGCCGCGATCTCGGCGCCGGCCCCGCCCGTGCGGTGCGCCTCATGAACGACAACTGCGCGCCCCGTCTTTTCAATCGAAGCCGCCATCGTCTCCCAGTCCATCGGCACGAGCGTACGCGGGTCGATGACTTCTGCGGAAATTCCTTCCGCCGCCAGCCGCTCTGCCACGTTCAGGGATTTTTGCACGTAGGTATGTGTCGCGATTATCGTGACGTCCGTCCCTTCCCGTAAAATGCGCGCTTTGCCGAACGGAATCTGGAAATCCGGGGAATCGTCGACCTCGCACTTCGAAGTATAGAGCGCCTTATGCTCGAAGAACATCACCGGATTGTCGTCGCGGATGGCGGTGCGCAGCAGCCCCGCCGCATCGCTTGCGTCCGCAGGCATCGCAACCTTCAGACCCGGAAAGTGCAGAAACATCGCTTCCATCGACTGGGAATGTGTCGCCGCATTGCCGCGCCCGACGCCCTGCTGTCCTCTGATGACAAGCGGAATCACCGCTTTGCCGCCGAAAATATATCTCGTTTTGGCAATCTGATTGATAATTTGATCCATTGCGACGAGCGTAAAATCCATGTACATCAATTCTATGATCGGCCGCATCCCCGCGCAGGCCGCGCCGAGTCCCGCGCCGCAGAAGCCCGCTTCGGAGATCGGGGTATTGCGCACCCGCTCGGGGCCGAATTCGTCGATCAGTCCTCTGGTGCATCCAAAAATTCCGCCCTGCTCGGCAATATCCTCTCCCATGATGAATACTTTTCCGTCTCGTCTCATTTCTTCGGCGATTACGTCTTTGATCGCCTGCGCGTATGATTTGATACTCATTGAAAACCGGCTCCTTCCGCTTATAAATTCGTCTCGTTAAATACGTCGTCCAGTACGTGTGCCGGATCGGGTTCGGGACTCGACAATGCATACTCCGCCGCGGCATCCGCAGCATCCTGCGCGTTCCGCTCGATCGCGTCCAGTTCCGCTTCAGAAGCCAGACCTTTTTCGAGCATATAGCCGCGCAGATACTTGATCGGGCATTTTTTCTTCCATTCCTCGACTTCTTCGCGCGTCCTGTATACGCAGGGATCTCCCGTCCAGTGGCCGAGCCAGCGATAGGTCTTAAATTCAAGAAGCGTGGGTCCGCCGCCTTTTCTGGCGCGCTCGACCGCTTTCGCAGCCGCTTTTAAGATGTCCGGGACTTTATTGCCGTCTACCGTCTCATACGGCATATCGTACGCCTCGCCGCGTACCGCGATGTCTTTCACCGACGTGGACTGCCATTGCGGCACGGAAATCCCGTAGCCGTTGTTCTCACAGACGAAGATCACAGGCAGCTTCCATACGGATGCCAGGTTCATGGCTTCGTGCACGACGCCCTGATTCGAGGCAGCGTCGCCGAAGAAAGAAACGGCCACCGGCATTTTTCCCTCCGGCGCAAGGTCGGAATGCTGCATTTTAGATGCAAGCGCGGCGCCGACCGCGATCGGCACGCCGCCGCCTACGATCGCGTTCGCACCGAGATTGCCGCGTTCCAGATCGGCGATATGCATACTGCCGCCCTTCCCTTTGCAGTATCCCGTCGCCTTGCCCATAAGCTCCGCCATTGCACGGTCAAGCCGCGCGCCTTTGGCGATGCAATGGCCGTGCCCTCTGTGCGTCGAGGCGATATAATCCGCGTCGCCGAGCAGCGAGCACACGGTGGCCGGAATCGCTTCCTCTCCGATGCAAAGATGTACGGAACCGCGGAGCTTGTTGGCTTCGAAAAGGCTCACCGCTTTTTCCTCGAAGCTGCGGATATTATTCATTGTTTCATAGATCTGCAGGGCGCGTTCCCTGTCTAATTTTACGCTTTTCGCCATTTACAAACATCTCCTTTATATGATGCCTCGGATGCAGGACACGATGTCCGCCGTGCTGTCGGCAATGAGTACGCCCGCTTCCGAAAGCGCTTTGATTTTAGAGTCTGCGCTTCCCGTGCCGTCTGCGGAGACGATCGCGCCTGCGTGACCCATAGAACGGCCTTTGGGCGCATTCTTCCCTGCGATCAGCGCCACGACCGGCTTGGTAATGTTCTCCCTGATCAGGGCCGCGGCAAGTTCTTCTTCATTTCCGCCGATTTCGCCGATCATGACGATGGTTTTCGTCTCTTCGTCTTCTTCGAACAGCGGTAAAATATCGGAAAACGAACTTCCGGCGATCATGTCGCCGCCGATGCCTACGCAGGTGGACTGGCCGATGCCTGCGTTCGTCAGCATAAATACCGTTTCATAACAATTCGTCGCCGAGCGCGACATCAGTCCGACGTGGCCCGGGAGGAAAATCCGGTGTGCCATGAAACCGGCTTTTGATTTTCCCGGAGAAATTACGCCGAACGAATTCGGCCCGATCACCCGCGTTCCTTTGAGGCGGCCGTAATGGTATACGCGCATCATATCCTGTACCGGGACGTGCTCTGCGATCGTGATCACAAGCGGAAGCCCCGCATCGATTGCCTCCAGCGCCCCGCTCATCATATGCATGGCTGGGACGAAAATGACGGAAGCATTCGCGCCTGTCGCTTCTGCCGCTTCGCGCACCGTATCGAATACCGGGACGCCGAGTACGTTCTGCCCGCCTTTGCCCGGCGTGACGCCGGCGACGACATTCGTGCCGTATTCCAGCATTTGCTCCGTATGGAACGTTCCTTCCCTTCCGGTAATTCCCTGTACGATCAGACGTGTGTTTTGATCAACCAATATGCTCATTTTTGCCCGCCTCCTTCGTTTTTCTTCTGTGCGGAGAGATCCGCGACCCCTTCCAGAAGGCTGTCGGCATAAGTAACGCCCGGGATCCCGGAAATAATTTCCAGCCCCTTTGCTTTATTCGTGCCTTCGAAACGGATGATGACGGGTTTCGTCAGGTTCCCTTCCTCATACGCCTTGCGCACGCCGCCGGCAACCTCGTCGCAGCGTGTGATGCCGCCGAATATATTGATAAATAAATGTTCCGTTTTCCTGTCGCTCAGAATGATCCGCACCGCTTCCTTGATCCGCTCTGCGGTGGCTCCGCCGCCCAGATCGAGCACGGCGCGCACGCACATTCCTTCCCGCGTAATGATATCGATGCAGCTCATGAGCATTCCGGAGCCGTTCGACATCACCGCGATGTCCCCGTTTTCGTCACAGGGGATATAGAGGAAATTGAAATCCTCCGCTTCCTTTGTTAAGGGGTATTTCGGCATTCCGGCAATATAATCCGCCAGCCACGGCTGACGTTTGACCGCAGAATCGTCGATGGAAACTTTTCCGTCGAGCGCAAGCAGATGAAGGGCGCCGTCTTCTTCGCAGAGCGAAAGCGGATTGATCTCGCAGAGCATACAATCGTTTTTGCGGAACAATTCGTACAGATTCCGCAGCAGCGCGCCCAGCTCCTTCTGTAATTCGGCGCTGAATTCCGGATAAACCAATTTGATTTTGTCCGCGATATACGCCGTATGATACGGCATGATCCCGTTAAACGGATGAATCGGCGTTTTAAAAATCATTTCGGGCGTGTCTTTTGCGACCTGCTCGATTTCGACGCCGCCAAGCGGGGAGAATATGATCATCGGGCATTTCGTCATCCGGTCCAGCAGGATGGAAAGATAAAATTCTTTTTTGACGTCTGCTTTGCCGACGACCATGACGCTGTGCGCGATATGGCCTTTTATATTCATGCCGAGGATGTCCCGCGTATGTTGTACCAGTTCCGCATCGTTTTCCGCGAACCGGATGCCGCCGGCTTTGCCGCGCCCGCCTGTCATTACCTGTGCTTTGACGACGGCCGGATATTCGATTCCTGCGGCGGCCCGGAGGAGATCCGCATCGCCGCGTTCCGTCATCGCTTCGTCGATGCAAACAAATTTCTGCACCGGCAGCCCGCCTGCGGCGAAAAGCTCTTTTGCTTTATATTCCATCAAGTCCATATTCGGCGTTTCGCTCCTTTACTCAAAAATTTCTTCGTCCGCAGGCGCTTTGGCGCCCGGAATCTGGTAGGCGATCCTGGTGATATTGAGCAGATGCTTATAGCTGAAGTTCTCCGAGATGGAATTGTTGCCCCAGGATCCGCAGCCGAGCGTCGTGGTCGGCGTCAGGCTGTTAAAGAAGCTGCCGCCATTCATCGTGGAGCAGATCTGGTTGATCAGCACGCGGCACACGGTGATATGGTTGGCGGCATATTCGATATGGTCTTTATTGTTGGAATGAATCGCTACGGAATGGCCGCGGCCTTCCACGTCGAGATTGGCCTGCGCGATGGCTACGGCGTCTTCCCAGGTATCATACGCATAGGTCGAAATGACAGGACACATTTTTTCTTTCGACAGGCAGTCGCCTTTGCCGCAGCAGTCCGCTTTGACGAGCAGAACCTTCGTTTCCGCCGGCACTTCGATCCCGGCCGTTTCCGCAACCTTGATTGCACTTTGCCCGACAAGGTTCTTATTCATCACGTAGGCGCCCGTTTCCGTAACCGTAAACAGCGTCTGCCTGAGCTTCGCGACTTCCTCCGGCTTTTCGATATACGCGCAGCCGTTCTTTTGGAAAATCTCTATGATTTTTGCGGAATCTTCCTTTGGTAAAATAATCGTCTGTTCTCCGGAGCAGATGATGCCGTTGTCGAAGCGGCGGCCTTCGATTATTTTGGGGGCCGCTTCTTCGTAATCGACGCCGCGGTCTATAATGCACTGTACGTTGCCCGCGCCGACGCCGTAAGCCGGCTTCCCGGAAGAATACGCTGCCTTGACCATACCCATGCCGCCCGTCGCCACGACGGCGTCGCATTTACTCATCAATTCCGCGGAAAGCGCCGTAGACGGTTCTTCTACCAGCAGTACCAGATCGGCAGG
>CABQCN010000119.1 GCA_902462635.1 uncultured Oscillospiraceae bacterium | reverse complement strand
AGATGGGTATCGTTGAAATTTATAATCTCCATTTTCAGGTCTCCTTACGTATCCTTTCTGCGATCGCTTTCCTGGAAAGCAGCCTGTTTTAAAATATACTGATTTTATATCATATTGCCGGTTTCCCTGCAAGTTTTTAAAAATATATGCGTTTTCGGCGTTTGAGGTTTTTGTATTTTTGTGATAATATTATTCGGAAATATAATATTGGGAGAAAAAATATGGTGAATTTGACAATAAAGGAATTTCTTGGAAATCTTGGTACGGACGCGCCTGTTCCGGGCGGCGGCGGCGCGGCGGCGCTGGCGGGAGGCATCTGCTCCGCGCTTTGTTCCATGGTAGCGTCGCTCACCGCCGGAAAGAAAAAATACGCGGCATATCAGGACGATATCGAACGGATCCTGCGGGAAACGCAGGAGATCACCCGGGAAATGGAAGAACTCATCCGGAAGGATGCGGAAGTTTTCGAACCGCTTTCCAGGGCGTACGGCATCCCGAAAGACGATCCGGAGCGCGGCGCAGTATTGGAAGACGCATTGCGGACAGCCTGCAGCGCTCCGCTCGATATTTTACGCGAAGCATGTAAAATCGTCCCTATTCTGGAAGAACTGACGGTCAAGGGTTCGCGGCTTGCCGTGAGCGACGTCGGCGTTGCCGCGGCCGCCTGCATCGCGGCGCTGAAAGGCGCGGCGCTGAACGTATATGTCAATACGAAGCTGATGAAAGAACGCGCGTACGCGGAGAAGATCGATGCGGAAACGAGATTGCTCTGCGGGGAAAATATCCCGCGATGCGAAAAAGTTTACGAAGCGGTGGAAGACTATTTGACGGGAGGAAGCAAATGATGCAATTAAAAGGCGCTCCGGTCGCGGCGGCGATCACGGCGGCGTGTAAAGAGAAAATTTTAAAGCTGGAAGAAAAAAAAATCGTGCCGACGCTTGCGATCGTCCGGATCGGCGCGCGCAGCGACGACGAGGCGTATGAAAAGGGAGCGGAAAAACGGTTTGCCGGCGCCGGCGCGGCAGTCCGAAAATATGTTTTACCGGAAAATGCGGGACAGGCGGAATTGGAAACCCTGATCCGGAATTTGAATACGGATTCCGCGGTTCACGGTATTTTGCTGTTCCGGCCGCTGCCGGCGCATCTGGAGGAAAGCAGGATCAAACAGCTGATCTGTATGGAAAAGGACGTCGATGGCATGACGTATGCCGGACTCGGCGGTCTGCTTGCTGCCAGGAGCGGGAGAACGGCGTCCTATGCGCCGTGCACGCCGCAGGCCGTGATCGAATTGCTCGAATTTTACGGCATTGACGTCACCGGCAAAAAAGTTACGGTCGTGGGAAGAAGTCCTGTCGTGGGATTGCCGCTCGCCGTGATGCTGATCCATAAAAACGCTACCGTGACGGTATGTCATACGAAGACACAAGATCTTTGGAAAGAATGCAGAGAGGCGGACATCATTGTCGCCGCGGCGGGGAAGGCGCACATGATCGGCAGAGAACATACCGCGGGCGGACAGGTTCTCATCGATGTCGGCATTAATTTTATCGACGGTAAAATGTGCGGCGACATTGATTATGACCGTACTTCCGCGCAGGCCGCAGCCATCACGCCGGTACCCGGCGGCGTCGGCGCGGTGACGACTTCCGTGCTCCTGAAGCATACGGTGGACAGCGCAGAAAAATTGTGTTAAACTCATAAAATGAGACAAAATAATATGCAATATTATAATCAAAGAACGTTTAAGGAGGCTGACGATAGATGGATATGCAGAAAACAAGAGAAGAAATCGATAGCCAGTATAAATGGCGGCTGGAAGACATCTTTGAAACAGACGCACGCTGGCAGGACGCCGCGAACGATGCGGAGCAAAGCATTGCGGAAATCCGGAAATATTCCGGCAAATTTACGAAAACTGCGGCGGCGATGGCGGAATGCATCGGTAAATTATATGAATTGAACGGCTTGGTAACCAAATTATATGTATACGCATATATGCGCAGGGATGAAGACAGCGCGAATCCGTTTTATCAGGATCTGGCGGGAAAGGCCGACCTGATCGCCACAAAATTTTCCGCTGCGATATCTTTCTTCGAACCGGAGCTGCTGACTTTAAATAAAGATAAAATTACAAAATTCATGAAAAAAGAGCCTGCTCTCAAGGAATATTCTTTTGTAATCGAGGAAATTATGCGCAAAAAGGCGCACGTGCTCAGCAAGGCGGAGGAAAAATTGCTTGCCATGGCCGGGGAGGCGACCTCCACGGGACAGGATGTATTTTTAATGTTCAACAACGCCGACATTAAATTTCCTGTGATTACGGATGAGAACGGCGACAAAGTAGAGCTTACAAACAGCAGATACAGCAAATTTATGGAATCCCCGGACAGAAATACGAGGAAGCGCGCGTTCAAAGCGCTGTACGATACGTATGGGGCGTATCGGAATACGCTTGCCGCGGCGTACGCCGGCAGTGTGAAGTCCGATAAATTTTATGCAGAGGCACAGAAATACAGTTCTTGCCTCGCAGCGGCGCTTTATCAGGACAACGTTCCTTCGACCGTATATAACGGCCTGATTCAAACGGTGCATGCGAATATCAAAAAACTGACGCCGTATCTGGAGCTTCGCAAGAAAATGCTGGGGGTCAGGAAGCTTCATATGTACGACCTTTATGTGCCCTTCGTAAAGATTCCGCAGAAGACGTATACGTTCGAAGAAGCGCGCGATCTCGTTACCGAAGCGCTGCGCCCGCTTGGAGAGGAATATGGCAGAATCCTGAAAACGGCTTTTACGGACGGCTGGATCGACGTGCATGAGAATAAGGGGAAGCGTACGGGCGCGTATTCATGGGGCTGCTACGGCTGCCATCCATACGTTCTGCTGAACTGGCAGGGTACGATCAACGACGTCTTTACGCTGGCTCATGAGCTGGGACACGCGATGCATACGTATTACAGCAATACGGCGCAGCCGCCGCAATACGCGGAATATAAGATTTTCGTCGCGGAAGTCGCATCCACGGTCAATGAAAACCTGCTGATGGAATATATGCTGGCCAATACGAAGGAGGATTCGGAAAAGGCTTTCCTCCTCAATCATTATCTGGAGGAATTCCGTGCTACCGTGTTCCGCCAGACGATGTTTGCGGAATTTGAAAAAACAGCGCATAAAATGTATGAAAAAGGAGAAATTCTGACGTGCGATGCGCTGTCTTCCATGTATTACAGGCTTCAGAAAAAATATTTTAAGAAAGTAATGAAAATTGATAAAGAAATCGCGCTGGAATGGGCGCGGATTCCGCATTTTTACACGGCGTTCTACGTCTATAAGTATGCTACGGGCTTCTCGGCGGCGACGATTCTCGCGTCCGGTATTTTAAGCGGGGATGCCGGGAAACTCAGAAAATATATCGAATTTTTGCAAGGCGGTTCCAGCGATTATCCGATGGAGCTGCTCCGCGGGGCCGGCGTGGACCTGTCGGCGCCGGAACCCGTACAGGAAGCGCTCGACCTGTTTGAACGGAAGGTAAAACAATTAGAGGCGCTGATCGGATAAATAAGGATGAGAAACGATTTTGATGGTGTGGTAATTGAAGACCGGCAGGTTGTCGAAGACGCGGTAGTTTGTCATAATCTAAGCGTGGAGGGTACTGCTGAATTCATGTCGGAAGTGGAGGCGGATTACGTGGACATATCGGGCGAGGCTTGTTTCGATGTCTATGTGTCGTGCGATAAGCTTACCGTCCGCAACAGGTGTGTCTGCAAGAGCAGCCTCCTGACCACCTCCGTACGTGTATTCGGCGCAATGGCGGTTTACGGGAAGCTGCATTCCGAAACGGTGATCGTCGGCGGCGCGCTCAAGTTCCGCAGTTCCTTCCGGTCGGCGACGCTGACGATCCGCTCCGGATCTCTCGTAAAAGGCAGCGCAAAACTCTGGGCGTCGCGCTGCACCGTCAACGGGGTACTCAACAATTCCGGCGTGCTGGTCAGCGACAACCTGCTGATTTCGAGCGACCGGGCTTCCCGGATCCAGGAAATCCGCTGCGATAAATTTCTGGCAAAATACAACGCTCCTTCCGGAAGGCCGATCCCGGAAGGAAACTTTTTGCTGATCAGCGACTTTGTGGATTGTTTTACGGCAGATCTGGAGTATTGCAACATCGAAAGGCTTTATTGCGACAGCGCCGTGATCCGCAGAGGCTGCACAATCCATGAAATATTATATCGAGATAGCATTGAAATAGAGCAGGGTGCTCGCGTGGAAAGGTTGTCTAAAACGTGAAGGGAAAGAAAAATACATTTTTTTATATCGCCATCGCAGCGACGGTACTGATCGTCGCCGTTGCGGCGTCGTGGTCCATGAACCGGCCGAACCGCCCGCCGGCGGAATATCTGCAGATTTGTAAATTTGATTTCAATGATCCGGAGAACGGATATCAGGGATTGAATACGGACAGCTATCGTACCGAGGGGACGGAATTCGGCTATGATCCGGAAGGCGGAATCGACGGGACAGGCTGCATTTTCATCCGGTCGGACGTTGCCAACGACGCCAGATTTACGTACCGCTGCAAGTCCGCCCTGGAAAATACTTATTACAGGATGAGCGTCTGGGTCAAAACGGAGCATGTGGGGACAAGCGTTTCCGGCAGCGACAGCGACGTGGTGGGCGCAAACGTTTCGGTATTGAACACGTCTTACCATTCCGAAGCTTACGCAGACAGCAAGGACTGGACGTACATCGAATATTACGGCAGGACGGGAACGAGGCAGACGGAATTCGCCGTGGCGCTGCGTCTTGGTTTTTACAGCGCCATGAACACGGGGACGGTATATTTCGACGATTTTGAATTGGAACAGCTGGATACGCTGCCGAGCGGCGCGTACAGCACGCCGATGGAAGAAACCATGAATACCGGCAGCAGTTCGAAACGTATGGAGGCGGACGCCTGGCATCAGGATACGATGCTGGCGGCGACGGCGATCGTAATTTGCACGATATTGTTCTTGGCCGTTGTTTACCGGTACGCAGTGATACGCGATGCGGAGGCGCAGCAGCTCGATCTTCTGAGCGGTTCTGCGGCGGTCAATGGGCTTTCCGTCAGGAGCGCGGTGCTGATCCTGATCGCAATCGGATTTGCGGTGCGTCTCGTGATGTCTGTAACCATGCCGCAATGCGATATCGACGTCAATCTGTTCCAATACTGGGGCAGAAACCTGGCGGATAAAGGAATTTTGAATTTTTATGCGGATGCGGAAGCGATGAATCTCGATTATCCGCCGTTGTTTTTATATTATCTTTCTCTGCTCGGCGCGGTCGGCAAAATCGGGAACATTGCGCAGAC
>CABQCN010000118.1 GCA_902462635.1 uncultured Oscillospiraceae bacterium | reverse complement strand
TGCGCCCGATGATATATTGGCTGTATTCGTGCAGTAATTCGTTCAGCGGCGTTACAGACTCCGGATCTTCTACGATGATTGCGGCAAGCGCAACTCTGGTTTCCATAGCGGTTCCTCACTTTCTCTCCCGTACGGGAATTTCCGCCAGCAGGTGCGGGAAAATTTCCAGGCTCCTGCCAAGGATCCCCTGCATATAGGCGATCGCAATTCCGTAATTGGTAAAATGTACGGCCGCATCGAAAGCACATTTCATGCGAAAGCGTACTTCACGCTCATTCAGCATACATCCTCCGCAATGGATCACAAGCGCGTATTTGGAAAGATCCTCCGGAAACTCCGTACCGGAAACCGTTTCGATCCGCAGCGTTTTCCCGGTAAAATTCCGCAGCCAGCGCGGAATCTTGACCGTTCCGATATCGTCGCACTGGCGGTGATGCGTGCAGCCTTCGGCAATCAAAACCGTATCTCCGTCTTGTAACCGGTCGATGGCGCCTGCGCCGCGTACCGCAGCATCCAGAAAGCCTTTATATCTGGCCATCAAGATGGAAAACGAAGTCAGCGGGATTTCAGGCGGCACGGCAGCGGCGGCAACCGCAAACGCCTGACTGTCCGTAATGACGAGAGAAGGCGTTCTCCCCAGCCCACGGAGCGTTTCCCTTAACAGGGACTCCTTTACTACAACCGCGGCAGCGTCCGCATCGAGAATGTCGCGCAGCGTCTGCTGCTGCGGCAGAATCAGGCGTCCCTTGGGAGCCGCGCTGTCGATCGGCGTCACCAGCACGACGAGATCGGAAGGAGAAATCAGATCGCCGACAATCCGTTTTGTATCGCGATCCGATGAAAGGAGAACGCCGAGCCGTTCTTTCAGTTCCCGGATCCCGGCGCCGGTCCGTGCGCTGACGGATACGGCCTCCGCAGGCAGAGACGCCGCGTACAGGTCGGTTTTGTTAAAAACGACGAGATACGGGATCTCTTTTGCCCGAATCAGGGACAGAAGTTCCTGCTCCGGTTCCTTGCACCCTTCCGCCGCATCGACGACCAGAACGGCGATATCCGTTTTGTTGAGGATCTGGCGCGTTTTGCCGATCCGCAGCGCGCCCAGAACGCCATCGTCGTCAAACCCGGGCGTGTCGATCATCATCACGGGGCCGAGCGGAAGCAGCTCCATTGTTTTATAAACCGGATCGGTCGTGGTTCCTTTGATTTCGGAAACGACTGCAAGTTCCTGTCCGGTAACAGCATTCAGCAAACTGGATTTGCCCGCGTTGCGGCGCCCAAAAAAAGCAATATGGATCCGATCTGCGGCAGGCGTATCGTTCAATCCCATGACAGAACCCCTCCTTTAAAATCTGAAGTCGCGGATTCCGGCGGATATTTTATCCAGCCGTTCCCTGCAGGTATTTCGTACTTTTTCTTTCGGAATATGGTCCAATTCTGCCCGGATCAGCGCTTCTCCTAACAAGCGCGTATCGGAGCCGGCATAATCCGTCAGATATTCTTTTAACGTCATCAGCGCGTTCGGATGGCAGCAATTCTGAATCTGGCCGGATTTGCAGAGCGCCATGAAGCGGTCTCCCGTGCGTCCTTCCCGGTAGCAGGCAGTGCAGAACGAAGGAATATAGCCAAGTTCCATCAGCCAGCGCACCACTTCATCCAGCGTACGCTGGTCGGAAACGTCGAATTGCTCCGTGTCCGTAGGACGCTCGTTCTCAGCGTAGCCGCCGACCGTGGTACGCGATCCGCCGCTGATCTGGGAAACGCCAAGACGAAGAACCCTCTCCCGCACCGCCTGATTCTCCCGCGTAGAAATGATCATGCCGGTATAAGGAACGGCAATACGGATCAGAGCGCAGAGCTTGGCAAAAATCTCATCGCTGATTCCGTTGTCGAACGCCCCGGGATCGATATCGTCCGCGTGCTTGACGCGGGGAACACTGATGGTATGCGGACCGACGCCGTGTACGGCTTCCAGATGTTCCGCATGCATCAGCAGGCCTGCAAACTCGTAGCGGTATCGCTCCAGGCCGAATAAAACGCCGAGACCGACGTCGTCGATTCCGCCTTCCATGGCGCGGTCCATAGCTTCCGTATGGTAATTATAATCATGTTTCGGCCCTGTCGGATGGAGCTGCAGATAACTTTCCTTATGGTAGGTTTCCTGAAACAGGATGTATGTGCCGATCCCCGCGTCCTTAAGCTTCCGGTAATTCTCTACGGTAGTCGCCGCAATATTCACATTCACGCGGCGGATCGCCCCGTTTCTGTGCTGAATAGAATAAATCGTATCGATACATTCCAAAATATACTCGATCGGATTCCGCACCGGATCTTCCCCTGCTTCGATGGCTAAGCGCTTATGCCCCATGTCCTGCAGCGCGACGACCTCTCTGCGTACCTCCTCCTGTGTCAGCTTCTTGCGCGGAATATGCTTGTTTTTCATGTGATACGGGCAGTATACGCAGCCGTTTACACAATAGTTCGACAAATAAAGCGGTGCAAAGATAACGATTCTGTTGCCGTAAAATGCTTTTTTGATTTTTTCCGCGAGAGCGTACATTTCCTCGATTTTCTCCGGAACTTCACACGCAAGCAAAACGGATGCTTCCCGATGCGTCAGGCCGGCGCAGAAGGTTCCGGTTTCCGTAGAGCGCGGACGCGCCTTTTCCAAAATACTGTCGATCAGCGCAATATTGTTTTTGTTTTGTTCCGCATACTGCAGCGTTTCTAAAATTTCCGCGTCGTTGATGAATTCGTCCGCGTACATGGATTTCGGGTCATATCGATCCATACGATACCTTCCTTTCTTACGGATTCGTGTCCGTTTGTTTTTTAAAATCCCCGCGTCCTGCTGCGGCGCAATAACCGATCTTGCGGATGCGCGTTTTCAGCGCATCCAGACATTCCGCCGACTCCGCGCCGCTGCTTTGCTTCTTGTCGTACAGAATATAGTTCTCGCGTGCCAGCGCGGGGGAGAGGTTTGGCATTACGACATTGGCTCCTGCAAGAAGTCCTTTCTCCCGTCCCTCCGGATCGAGCGTACTGAGCGCGGTGGTCGCCGGCAGCAAGGCGCGCGGCAGCATCAGGCGCAGCAGGCCGATCAGAAAAAGCGTCAAAGAAACGGAACCGGGCGGCTCGCCGGCGAACGGCGTATCCCGATGCGGGATAAAAGGTCCGATCCCGACCATCTGCGGATCCAGTTCTTTTAAAAACAGAAGATCTTTTGCGAGATCCGCAGCAGTCTGGCCGGGTGAACCGACCAGAAAACCGCTTCCTGTTTGAAACCCGATTTCTTTTAACCAAAACAGGCATTCTTTCCGCCTTGCCAGGCTGAGCTGCGGCGGATGAAGCATTCTGTAATGCGCGTCCGACGCCGTCTCGTGACGGAGCAGATACCGGTCGGCGCCGGCAGAAAATAGACGCCGGTAGCTTTCCCGGCTGCGTTCGCCCAGTGAAAGCGTAACGGCACAATCGGGATATGCCGCTTTGATTTTACCAATCAAGCCGCATAACAGCGCATCCGTATAAAACGCATCTTCGCCGCCCTGCAGGACGAACGTACGGAACCCCAGAGAATATCCCGCATCGGCGCAAGATAAGATTTCCTCCGGGGACAACCGGTAGCGTACGGCCTTTTGATTGCTTTTGCGGATACCGCAATAATAACAATCGTTCTTGCAATAATTGGAAATTTCGATCAGACCGCGGAGATACACGTCATGGCCGTAATATTCCTGCCGAACCTGACGCGCTTGTTCGAAAAGATACTGTGCGCAGGATTCGGTACGCGCTTCGAGCAGCGTAATCCATTCTTCTTCTGCAAGCGTTTGCCTGTTCCTTAATTGATCGATCAGATCCCGCATGGTGCCTCCCATAAAAAAGTCCTATGCCGCAAGCAGCATAGGACAAAATAACAAGCCCGTGCGATGTCTTGCGGCGCAGATCGTTTCTTTGCCGTCAGGAATATGGAAAATCGTTTGCGGTAGGACGGTTCCATCCGCTCACGTCTCCTATTGTAATCCCCGGAGACCGGCGTGTCAAGGCGGCGGATCGAACCGTCAAAGCTTTTGTTGACGAATGGCACCCAAAAAGATAAAATAAAAAATATAAGAGCAAAGGAGAAATGATATGGAAAACGCATTATATAAAAATGAAACGAATCAAAGGCTTCTTTATATTGATGCTTTGAATATAGCGGCATGCTTCGGCGTTGTCGCGCTGCATTGTACCGGAAAGGTTTTTGCGTTTGATTCGAGTAAAGAATGGTTTTTTTCTATGTTTTTGCAGGCGCTGTTTCATTTTGCGGTTCCCGTGTTTTTTATGGTTACGGGCGCGACGCTTTTGAACTATAGAGAAAAATATACCACGAAAGAATTTTTCAAGAAAAGATTTCATCGTACGGTGCTCCCGTTCCTGATCTGGTCCTGCATCATGCTGGTTTATCAGATTGCGATCGGAGCGATGCAGATGCCCATCGGTCCGCGATCCTTTTTAAATTTATTTTTGAATAATGAAATTCAATATATCTATTGGTTTTTCTATACGATTATAGGGATGTATCTTGCAATGCCGCTCTTATCGCTCCTGGCAAAGAAAGAAAATATAAAAACGGTAAAATACTTTTTGATTTTTTGTGATTAGAGCGGTTTTTCCTTTGATCCGGTATTTTGGAATTCAGATATCGCAATTTTTTGAAGTTCCGGGCATCGCGGGATATTTTGGATATGTATTGATGGGATGGTACCTGAACCGGGCTGTCTTTGAAAAACGCACGCGTATTTTGTTTTACGGGGCGGGAATCCTGTCTTTATTTCTTATGTTTTTCGGTACATATTATTTCAGTAAAAACGATGGGGCAACGAATGTATTTTTTATGGATTATTTTTCCATATGTACGATGACGTTATCCTGCGCGGTATTTATTTTTATGAAGCATCTGAAATACAAAGAATCGAATGCGCGCGTGCTGCAACTTTTTTCAAGAGCGAGCCTTGGCATCTATCTTTTGCAAATGATACCGATCAATGAACTATACAGACGTTATCCGTCTAATTCTATTCCGTTTGTGATAGCGGAAATAATATTTATATATTTTACCTGTTTTATAATTGTTGCGGTAATACAAAAGATACCTGGGGTGAGAAAAAGTATTCCGTAAGAAAATGGAGTGGTGTGAATGAAACGATGGGATCTGCCGACGCCGTTTTTAGGATCGGCCTATTTCCCGGAGGACTGGGACGCGTCGGAACTGGCAGGCGATATTGCCAAAATGCGTGAGGCCGGGATGAAAGCGGCGCGGATCGGAGAGTTTGCCTGGCGGAAGATGGAACCGGAGGAAGGCAAATACGATTTTAAATGGCTGCATGACGTGATCGACCGCCTC
>CABQCN010000117.1 GCA_902462635.1 uncultured Oscillospiraceae bacterium | reverse complement strand
CTGAAGCGCTACCGGACTTCCGCGTACCCTCTGATCCTGCCGATTCCGGACCGGGCGGGGCCTACGGGGTACAGCATGCGTAAAATCACGGAAAATATGGAAAAAGCAATCGGCACCAATCTATTTGAAAGTTAAACGAAGGAACGGGGATTCGGAAGATGGCAGAAAAATTTGAAATTACGGGTACGATCTATAAAGTCGCCGGACCGCTGATCGTTGCGGACGGCATGAAGGATGTCAATATGCACGATGTGGTTCGTGTCAGCGATCACAGACTCATCGGTGAAATCATAGAGCTGCGGGACGATAAAGCGTCGATCCAGGTTTATGAGGATACTACGGGGATCGGGCCGGGAGAACCGGTCTATGTTACGGGAGAGCCGCTCAGCGTCGAGCTGGCGCCGGGACTGATTGAGAGCATTTTCGATGGGATCGAACGGCCGCTGACTGCGATTTACCGGGAAGCGGGGGACCGGATTCCGCGCGGAATCGACGTGCCGAAGCTGGACAGGAATAAGAAATGGAATTTTGTACCGTGCGCGGCTCCCGGAGACCGGCTGGAAAGCGGCGACGTTCTCGGCACCGTGGAAGAAACGCCGGTCGTCACCCAGAAAATTATGGTTCCGTATAAGCTGCGCGGAACGCTGGAATGGATCCGCGAAGGAGCGGCGACGATAACGGAACCGGTTGCCCGCATCAAAGATGATACCGGCCGCATCCATGAAATCACGATGCTCCAGAAATGGCCGGTGCGGGTGCGCAGACCGTATGACAAGAAGCTTGTGCCGTTGGAACCCATGGTAACGGGGCAGCGGATCATCGATTCCCTGTTTCCCATTGCAAAGGGCGGCATCGCCGCCGTACCGGGTCCGTTCGGTTCCGGGAAAACGATCGTGCAGCATCAGCTTGCGAAGTGGGCGGATGCGGATATCATCATCTATATCGGCTGCGGAGAACGCGGAAATGAGATGACGGACGTTTTAAAAGAATTTCCGGAACTCCATGACCCGCGCACCGGTTTGCCGCTGATGAAGCGTACGGTGCTGATTGCCAATACCTCTGATATGCCGGTGGCGGCAAGGGAAGCGTCGATTTATACGGGAATTACGATTGCGGAATATTTCCGCGATATGGGCTATAAAGTTGCAATTATCGCCGATTCGACGTCGCGCTGGGCGGAGGCGCTCCGGGAAATGTCGGGCCGGCTCGAGGAAATGCCGGGCGAGGAGGGCTACCCGGCCTACCTGTCCACACGGCTTGCGGAGTTTTACGAGCGCGCGGGATCCGTAAAATGCCTGGGTTCCGACGAGCGCTACGGCGCCATTACGGCGATCGGCGCGGTATCGCCGCCGGGCGGCGATACGAGCGAACCGGTATCGCAGGCGACGCTGCGGATCGTAAAGGTTTTCTGGGGGTTGAGTGCGGATCTGGCGTACCAGCGCCATTTCCCGGCGATCGACTGGCTCAGGAGCTATTCGCTTTACGATAAAAAGATCAGTGCGTATTTTTCCGACCATATTTATGAAGAATGGGGGGAGCAGGTTACTGAAGTCCGGGCGCTGCTGCAGCAGGAAGCCGATCTCAATGAAATCGTGCGTCTCGTGGGCTTCGATGCGTTGGGAGAGAAAGACAGGATCACACTGGAATGTGCGCGGATCATCCGCGAAGACTTTTTACAGCAAAACGCGTTCCGGGAGGTAGACCGTTATACTTCTCCGAAGAAACAGGCGCAGATGCTTTCCGCGATCCTGAGCTGGTACCGTATGGCGCAGGAGGCGATTCCGGATGGCGCGGGCTACAAGGAAATCATGAAATTGGGATCCTTGGAGAAAATCGCCGCGATGAAATACGAGGAAGAAGATGGGTGGGACGCGTTTTACGCGGATTTGACAGAACAGATGAGGCAGGAATTTTCCAGATTGCGCGCCGGAGGGGACAGATCATGAGGAAGGACTATAAAACAATCAAAGAAGTCGTGGGACCGATCATGCTCGTAGAGAGTGTGGATAACATCAAATACGACGAGCTTGTGGAAATCATAGAATCCGATGGTACCAAACGATATGGCAAAGTACTGGAGGCGCTGGGCAGCAAAGCGCTGGTGCAGCTGTTCGAAAGCTCCCAGGGATTGCAAATTTCCGACTCCAAGGCGCGGTTTCTGGGGCACGGCCTGGAACTGGCGGTCAGCCCGGATATGATCGGCCGCGTATTCAACGGCATGGGAGAACCGACAGACGGCGGCGCAGCGGTGATTCCGGATGTAAAATTGAATATCAACGGTACGCCGCTCAACCCCGCCGCGCGGGACTATCCGGCAGAGTTCATACAGACCGGGGTGTCTGCGATCGACGGTCTGAACACGCTGGTACGCGGCCAGAAACTGCCGATTTTCTCCGGCTCGGGTCTTCCGCATGCGGAACTGGCGGCACAGATCGCGCGTCAGGCAAAGGTGCGCGGGACGAACGAACGGTTCGCGGTGGTATTTGCCGCAATCGGAATCACTTTTGAAGAAGCGGAATTCTTTGTAGAAGATTTCAGGAGGACGGGCGCGATCGAACGTTCCGTATTATTTATGAATCTGGCGGACGATCCGGCGGTGGAGCGGATTGCGACGCCGCGCATGGCGATCACCTGCGCGGAATACCTGGCGTATACGCTGGGAATGCATGTGCTCGTGATCATGACGGATATGACGAACTATGCGGAAGCGCTGCGCGAAGTTTCCGCCGCGCGGAAGGAAGTTCCCGGCAGGCGCGGTTATCCCGGCTACCTGTATACGGACCTGGCTTCTTTATACGAAAGAGCGGGCAGGATCAACGGAAAACCCGGTTCGATTACGCAGATTCCGATCCTGACCATGCCGGAGGACGATAAAACGCATCCGATCCCGGATCTTACGGGATACATTACCGAGGGGCAGATCATCCTTTCCAGAGAACTTTATATGAAAGGGATTACGCCGCCCATCGATGTGCTGCCGTCTCTGAGCCGCCTGAAAGACAAAGGGATCGGCACCGGTAAAACGCGCGAGGATCACGCGGATACCATGAATCAGATTTTCTCTGCGTACGCCCGCGGAAAGCAGGCGAAGGAGCTCGCCGTGGTACTCGGTGAATCGGCGCTTTCCGATATGGATAAAAAATACGCAGCATTTGCCGCTGCCTTTGAAAAAGAGTACGTTTCCCAGGGATACGATACGGACCGCAGCATCGAAGAAACGCTGGGGATCGGCTGGAAGCTGCTTTCCATTTTACCCAGAACGGAGCTGAAGCGGATCCGCGGGGAATTCATCGACTGCTATATGGAAAGGTTCGGCGATTAATCGTGGGAGCACATATCAACCCGACGCGGATGGAATTGAATAAAATAAAGAAACGTCTGACGACGGCGGTGCGCGGCCACAAGCTCCTGAAAGATAAACAGGACGAAATGGCGCGGCAATTTATGCTCTATATCCGGCGGAACAAGGAGCTTCGGGAGCAGATCGAGGAACTGCTTTCGGGTGCGATGTGTAAAATGGCGCTGGCCTCCGCCGAAATGGGGGCATCTGCGCTGGAAGAGGCGCTGCTCGTTTCCGCGGGCGCCGGCGGCGCGGAGAAAGGCAGCCGTTCGATCATGAGTATGGAGGTTCCTTATTTACAATGGCGCGGTTCCGCCGAAAACGCCGGTTCCGGCGCGGCTTCTCTCCCATACGGCTTCGCGTTTACCTCGGAACATCTGGACAGCGCCGTATTGCTCATGGAGGAACTGATGCCCAAGCTCTGCGAGCTGGCGTATGTGGAAAAGACGTGCGATATGCTCGCGGACGAGATGGAACGCACGCGCCGCCGCGTAAACGCGCTCGAGTATGTTATGATTCCCGAGATGAAAACGAATATCAAGTACATTTCTATGAAGCTTGCGGATAACGAACTCGGAAATCTGACGCGTCTCATGAAAGTCAAAGAGTTAATGGCGGCCCAGGAAACGAAGTAGATATTTGTGAGAACCTATCTGTAAAACAGCAGAAAGAAGATGTCGGGATTTATGCGGCGGAATCCGATATTGACACAATTTTTGTTTTCATATATAATTTTGCAGCATTCGGAAGTATTCGTCCTGATTTTCGATGCCGGCAGAAAATAATATCTGGAAAGATGGTCGAGTTGGTTTAAGGCACCGGTCTTGAAAACCGGCGTAGGTTTGCGCCTACCGTGGGTTCGAATCCCACTCTTTCCGCCAGCAGTCGAAACCTGTCGAAAAAGCAGATGTTGCTTTATCGACAGGTTTTTGCTATTATGGAATTGTACGTTATTTCTCCATTATCGCGCAGCATAACGTTGCTTTCGCGATATGATACTTTATTATGAAAGGGTGTTTACAATGAAATATACAATAAATATAGTTATACCGAAATTAAGGAGGGCGACTATATTTTAACCCTCCTTACAAATGGAGGAAGTTGTTTTGAACAAAGATTTTTATTTAAGGCATTGGTATGCCGACATTTATGAGCAGCAAGTTGTACAATCCAATGAAGTTGACTTCATATTAAAAACTGTAGGGAATCATCCAAAAAAAATCCTTGAAGTGGCTTGTGGTGGAGGAAGAATTTGCACTCTACTTGCAAGTAATGGCCATAAAGTTACCGGCTTTGACTTTGATGAATTTATGCTTGAAAAAGCCCTTATAAAAGGCAAAGGATTACACAATCTAACCTTTTTCAAAGCCGATGCGGTTTACGATAATTGGGGCGAAGATTATGATGTGGTTATTCTTGCCGGCAATATATTGCTGAACATCGAATCGGAGATGGATTATCAGCAATCTCAGCAGTTGTTTATTGAAAAAGCTGCCGCCAGTGTAAAACAAGGCGGATATTTGTATCTGGATTTTGACTGTTTTTTCAGGCCGGATGAACTCCCATCAAGTGAAAAAAGAGAATGGGTTTGCTTTGAGGGAACCGATGATCTTGGGACCTATGGAAAGTATATTGTCATCAGCGGCGAATACGATAGCAAAACCTGTATTGATAAAGGATTTCGTCGCTATGAGATAGTACCTGAAATGGGAACCGGTTTCTTAGTTGACCGCACTATCATTAAGCATTTCCCCAATTTTAAACTAGTGGAAACATGGTTGAAAAAATCGGGATGGGCTATTGAGCAACTGTATGGGGGTTATGAAAACCAACCTTTTGATGAAACAGTAATGGGAAACCGGGCAATAATATGGGCGAAAAAGCTGTGACATAAAGTCATAATCTTCTCTTGCATCTTTTTTGTCAGACCCTGCCAGCGTGACGCTGGACCCAATTCGCGCACTCACTTTTTGTGGGTGCCGTTTTGTTTTATGCCCGTGTCGAAATGGCATCTTTTTCGCAGTACCCTGCCATTGTCGA
>CABQCN010000116.1 GCA_902462635.1 uncultured Oscillospiraceae bacterium | reverse complement strand
TAATCGAAGTGGAGCCGCTCGAAAGAGGAAAAGGCTACGAGTTCGTCAACAAGATCGTTGGCGGCGTGATTCCGAAAGAATATATCGGGCCGGTGGATCAGGGAATCCAGGAAGCGCTGCAAAGCGGCGTGCTCGGCGGTTATCCGATGGTAGACGTCAAAGTCACGCTCGTAGACGGATCGTATCACGAAGTCGACTCTTCGGAAATGGCATTCAAAATCGCCGGATCCATGGCAATCAAGGATGCCTGCAGAAAAGCGGATCCCGTACTGCTTGAACCGATCATGAAGGTCAGCGTAACGGTTCCGGAAGAATACCTCGGCGATATCATCGGTTCTCTGAGTTCCAAGCGCGGTAAAATCGAAGGAATGGATGACGTGGCCGGAAACAAGGTGATTTCGGCGCTGTGCCCTCTGGCAGAAATGTTCGGCTATACGACGACGCTGCGTTCCAACACGCAGGGAAGAGGCTCGTTCATCATGCAGCCCAGCCACTATGAGGAAGTGCCGAAGAGCGTTCAGGAAGCCGTTATCAAACAGAGAAACGCAGACAACTCCTGAGCTTCGAAACCCGAAATTTATACTTGCAAAACAAGCGGAAAAAGTGTAATATAACATAAGGACACGTTTTTCACCAAATTGATTATAATATCTATTTAAGGAGGATTTAAAAATGGCAAAAGCTAAGTTCGTAAGAACAAAACCACACGTAAATATCGGTACGATTGGTCACGTCGATCACGGCAAAACGACTCTGACGGCCGCGATTACAAAAGTACTTGCTCTGAAGGGTGACGCGGAAGCGAAATCGACGGCGCACCGGAGGAGAAAGCAAGAGGAATCACGATCAACACGGCGCATGTCGAGTATGAAACAGACAACAGGCATTATGCGCACGTTGACTGCCCGGGACATGCCGACTATGTTAAGAACATGATCACCGGCGCCGCGCAGATGGACGGTGCCATCCTGCTCGTTTCCGGACCGGACGGCCCGCAGGCGCAGACGAGAGAGCATATTCTGCTCGCGCGTCAGGTTGGTGTTCCTTACATCGTCGTATTTATGAATAAATGCGATATGATCGATCCCGGAGACGAAGAACTTCTCGACCTTGCGGAAATGGAAATCCGCGAGCTGCTCAGCTCTTACGAATTCCCGGGAGACGATATTCCGATCATCAGAGGTTCCGCTCTGAAAGCGCTCGAAAGCACGTCCACAGATCTGAGCGCGCCGGAATATGCTTGCATCAACGAGCTTATGGAAGCTGTCGACAGCTATATCCCGACACCGGAGAGACCGGTCGACAAACCGTTCCTGATGCCTGTTGAAGACGTATTCACCATCACGGGACGCGGTACGGTTGCCACGGGACGTCTTGAAAGAGGCGTCATCAAAGTCGGCGATCCTGCAGAAATCGTCGGACTCAGCGACGAGAAGAAGAGCACGGTCGTTACGGGCGTTGAAATGTTCAGAAAACAGCTCGATCAGGCAGAAGCCGGAGACAATATCGGCGTTCTGTTAAGAGGAATTCAGAGAACGGAAGTCGAAAGAGGTCAGGTTCTCGTAAAGCCCGGCACGATTCAGCCGCATACGCATTTCAAAGGTCAGGTATACGTTCTGACGAAAGACGAAGGCGGACGCCACTCGCCGTTCTTCAGTAACTACAGACCGCAGTTCTATTTCAGAACCACGGACGTTACGGGAGTCATTCAGCTTCCGGAAGGCGTGGAAATGGTAATGCCCGGCGACCACATCGATATGGACGTACAGCTGATTACGCCGATCGCCATGGAAGAAGGTCTGCGCTTCGCGATCCGCGAAGGCGGCAGAACGGTAGGGGCCGGCACGGTTTCCAAGATCATCGAATAATCGAATCGGAAAGATTTCCGATAAAAGAAACTGCTTCGTTTTCCGTCCGTCCGGACGGCAGAACGGAGCAGTTTCTGTATTGTTTTGCATATCTGCATAAAAAAGACTGCCTTGAGCGTAGGCAGCCTTTTCCGATAACAGTATGTGAATTGCAAATGAGAGGATTTTGTGTTATTGCGCGATTCCGATATCGTCCTGCATGTGCGCGATACACTCAGGACAGATGTTTCTGCCTTTATAATTCACCACATTCGTGGCGCTGCCGCAGAAAATACAGGACGGTTCATATTTCCTGAGTACGACCATATTGCTGTCGGTAAATATTTCGAGCGAGTCTTTATACGAAATATTCAATGTCCTTCTGAGTTCAATCGGGAGCACCACGCGCCCGAGTTCGTCTACCTTTCTTACGATACCTGTTGATTTCATTTTTCATACACTCCTTTTGTGTTCAATATCATTCGAATGAATGTGGATATATAATACTACATAAATGGGATAAAGTCAAATATCTGGGAAATATTTCCCGGAAAATTTTCGGAACCTTTAAAATACCGGACATACCCTCAAAAAACGCGCATATAATAGTAAAAACGCAATGTCCTGCTTTACGAGGAGGGTACCTGCCATGTTAAATATCATCTGGGCACTGTTGTTCATTGTCGGGTTGATCGTAGGAATTATCAATGGGAGAATCAACGAAGTGGCGCAGAGTATCATGACATCTGCGGACGATGCCGTGAAATTTTCCATTGGCCTTCTCGGAATCGTGGCGCTCTGGTGCGGGATCATACAAATTCTCGAAGATGCAGGCGGCGTACGCGCCGCATCAAAGGTACTGCGTCCGCTGATCACAAAACTCTTCCCCGGAACGAAGGGGAATGAAAAAGCGCAATCCAGCGTTCTTACCAATCTCACCGCCAATTTCTTCGGACTGGGAAACGGCGCCACGCCATCCGGGATCGAAGCGGTAGGCGAAATGAAAAACAATCTGAAAGACGTCTGCCTGTTTCTCGTAATCAATTCCGCAGGACTGCAGCTGATCCCTTCCACGGTCATTGCAATGCGTTCCGAGCTGGGGGCCGGAAACCCGGCCGATATTCTGCTGCCTACTTGGATCGTATCGCTCATATCTATGGCCTCCGCCCTGATAATCTATTTTATATACAGTAAGATTTATTATGGCATCCAGGCAAAAAAGCACAGATAAAGGAGAAACGGAAATGGTATACATATTGCCCGCGTTCATATTGATTATTCTCGTCGTCGGATTCGTGAAAGGCGTCCCGTGCTTTGACAGCTTTGTAAAAGGCGCTAAAAACGGCGCGATGACGATCGTGCGCCTGGTCCCCGCTCTGGTAGGCCTGATCGTAGCGATCGGCGTATTCCGCGCCTCCGGCGCGCTCGATCTCATTGTAGAATTCTGCAGGCCGTTCCTGGAAAAAATCGGAGCGGACAGCGACATTTTACCGCTCGTATTGATTCGCCCCGTATCCGGAAGCGCATCCCTGGCAACGCTAAGGGACATTATCGTAAAATGCGGTGCGGATTCTCATGCGGCGCGCGCGGCCTGCGTCATGATGGGTTCAACCGAAACGATTTTTTACACAATGGCGGTATATACCGAAAATACAAAAATACGCCGGCTCCCGGGCGTATTGCCCGCAGCGCTGGCGTCAAATCTGATTTCCGCGGCCGCGGCGGGAATCGTGTGTTCGTTTTTATAAGATCAATCCGACTTCATAACGGCCTTTACCGGCATACCGCTTTCGGCGTCAAAATAATAAAGCCAATACCCGTTGTAATTCCGATTATAGCTGCAGGGCGGCTTCCTTTTTGCGGCCAGCCATCTGGAACATTCGCGGATGGTGCGCGTCGTCCCGGAAGTAGCCTGCTGCTGCGCGCCGCGCCCGCGCCGGTGGCCGTTCCGCCTGCCGGACGTCGTAGCGCTGCCTGGCCCCACGCTTTGCGTATTCCATCCGGGCAGCCCGATTACCGTAAATATCCTTCCGCTTTCGGGATCCGTATATACCCCTCTGAGAACATGGCCTGCCACCTGAACGGCATAATAGGACATTTTCAAAAAAGTATCGCTGTAAGGCGCATTCCCGACGCTGTTCATTTTGGCGAATAAATCGTATTGCACGTTAAAATACCGCAGCATTTTATCGAGCTCCTGTATATTTTTCACAGAATCCGCGCTGTCGGTACGATTATCATATATGTACCATTGATAAGAGGCATTCGTCGTATCGAACGGATCGAATTCTTTCCCTTGGAACGGCGCGCGGCGCGGCGCAGCGGCAGGACTTGCCGGCTGCGGATTTTGCTGCTGCGGCATTTGCTGTACAGGCGTCTCCTGCCGGGGTGCCTGTGTCTCCTCCGGCGTCTCCGCAAGCGGCGCGGCCGCCTCTTTCTGTTGCAATATTGCGTAACAGATCGTGCGTCCTCCTGCCGTTACGATGGCATACAGATCTTCTTCGAAAGCGTCCGCAGACGCTGCGGAGAGAGCGGAATCTATAAAAAGCCGCGCTTTCGGCGCGAGATAGATTTTACCGACCAAAATAGATTGTGCCGTGATATAAGTTGCGGGACTCACAAAAATTTCGATCGTCCCCTGGCCGCCGAGGTTCGCCGCGGTCTCCTGGCTGAGACTGCATTGTATGGAATAAGATGCGCGTCGGGGGTATTTCGTCACGCAGAGATAGCCCAGCGATTTATCCGCATCCTTTTTCCCGGCGGATGCCGGAATAAAATAATAATACCCGTCCTTCATGGATTTTCAGCCTCCGTCCTGTTTTCACTTAAATATCTATGCCGCGCGTACCGGTGAAATTACAAAATTATTCTCCGGAAAAGGGCCGAGAGAGGGAATTTCCATTGAATTTTATGATTCGAGCGTGTATAATAATACATTGGAAGTCGTTTTACTGCATTTCAAAAAATAACAAAATTTTTAAACCGGGAGGTCTGAGGAAAGAATGTATGCAATCGGAAATGATCATACCGCAGTTGCGCTCAAAGAGATCATAAAAGCGCACCTTGAAGGGAAAGGCATAGAGGTCAAGGATTTCGGCACGGAATCGACGACGGCAAGCAATTACGCGGCAAAAGCGGAGGAAGTTGCAAATGCGGTGGCATCGGGAGAATGTGAACGGGGGATCCTGATCTGCGGAACGGGAATCGGAATCTCGATCGCCGCCAATAAAGTCAACGGGATCAGGGCGGCGTGCTGCTCGGAACCTTTTTCCGCCAAGCTATCCAAGCTTCACAATAATTCCAATATCCTTTGTTTCGGCGCGCGGGTCGTCGGTTCGGAGCTGGCGAAAATGATTGTTGATGAATGGGTCAATGCGGAATTTGAAGGCGGCAGACATCAGCCGCGCGTAGAATTTATATCCGAAATCGAGAAAAGAAACTGACCCGCCGGATAAGTTAATGATTGCTTCGGCAGTTAATTATAAAAATATGCGATATTAATGATATGGAGGAGATCAAACCATGGACAAGCGCAAAGAGCTT
>CABQCN010000115.1 GCA_902462635.1 uncultured Oscillospiraceae bacterium | reverse complement strand
GAGCGTCGGATGACGGGCAGGAAACATTCACCTATAAAACGGGAAACGCTACGGTGAATGTTTCCGGTTTGAATTTGCGTTCCGGCCCGGGAACGGACTTTGCCGCGCTGGCGTCGATCGGAAAATCGCAGGCAGTAAAAATCCTGGGACAAGTCGGAGAATGGTATGCCGTATATGATTATAATTCCAATCAGGTCGGATTCGTAAACGGAAACTATATCACGACGGTTTCCGATGATTCCAAAAACGATCCGAAGGTACCGGACGAAGAAGCGCCGAATGTGTCCGAGGATGTATCGAACCCGGAAAACCTGAGCGATGATGCGCAGAGACTGATGAGCCTGGTAAATAACGTCAGGCAGGAAAAAGGCGCCGAGAAGCTGGAATACAGCGAAGAACTCAGTAAAGTAGCGTATGATAAAGCAAGGGATATGGTCACGAATAATTATTTCTCCCATCAGTCGCCGAGCTACGGGACGCCTTTTGAAATGATGAAAGCGTACGGTTTATCGTTCACGGCAGCGGCGGAAAATATCGCGGGAAATCAGACGATCGACGGCGCGTTTTACGCCTGGATGAATTCGGAAAGCCATAAAACCAATATAACAAACGGAGCGTTTTCAAAAACGGGAATCGGCGTATATACGAGTCCGATTTACGGGAAAATTATCGTACAGCTTTTTATGAAATAACGCAGACGCCGTTTTGATCGGCTAAAAGCTGGAGTTCGGCGGACAACGGTTCGTCGGTAATCAGAACATGAATCTCACTAATGTCGGCAAGGGTAAATAAAAGATCTTTGCCGATTTTACTTTTATCCAATAACATAAACGTTTTCTTAGCGCGGGAAATGACTTTCCGTTTGAGTTCCGCTTCATTGACGTTCGATACGGTGAAGCCGGCTTCGGGAGAAAACGCGGAAGCAGACATAAAAGCGAGTTCGATATTGATTTTATCGATAAAATTTAATGAATCTGAACCGGACACGGAAAGCGTATTGCGATTGACGCTTCCGGCAGGGACCATGACATTGATGTTAGAGTTGGATACCAGCGCCTGCGCGACATTGATTCCATTTGTAATAATCGTCATATTGTCGTTTGGAATGCGTTCTGCCAACGCCATAATCGTGGAACCGGCATCAAAATAAATAGAGCGGCCTTTTGTCACGAAGGGAAGCGCTTTCTTGGCGATTTCCTTTTTTTGCAGAATGTTTTCCCTTGCCCGTAAAGAATATTCGTTTTCTTCTCCTTTTGCAGAGAGTGCGGGATTGATTTTGCGAACGCTCAGCGCGCCGCCTTTCGTACGGATAATGCTGCCGCGGCTTTCCAGTTCGGATAAATCCCGGCGTATCGTCATAGACGACACGTCGGGAAATAAGGAACTCAGCGCCGCAAGAGAGATTTCTCCATATTCATCGATAATAGATAATATAGATTTTCTTCTCTCATCCAGCATTGCTTATACACCTTTCTTGGAAATACGCAGACGTTCGTTCGTCGTATAATTGACGTTCGGCGTATTGACATGACCCTTTAACGGCATGATTTTCTCGTTGATGGCATCCAGGAACCAGGAAGCCTGCGGGAAGAATTCGTGGTCGAATTCGTAAGCGGGCGTGATCCAGTTTTTAGCGCCGACGATGACCGGAGGCGCATCCAGGTAATCAAATGCCATTTCCGTGATGTTTTCCGCAAGGTCGTTCAGGAACGAACCGCGCTGGCAGGCATCGCTTGCAAGTACGATTTTTCCAGTTTTCTTTACGGATTCAAGAACCTTCTCATAATGGAACGGTACGAGCGAACGCGCATCGATCACTTCTGCGGAAATCCCATACTTTTCTTCCAGAATTTTTGCCGCTTCAAGCGCTTTGTAGAGCGTAACGCCGATCGTAAGGATCGTAAGGTCTTTTCCTTCTTTTTTGATATCGGGTTCTCCGATTTCGATTTCATAGCTTTCCTTCGGAACGCCGCCCGCATGGAATTCTTCTCCCTTGTCATAAATCCGCTGGCTTTCGAAGAATATAACGGGGTCGGTTCCGTTCAGCGCTGTCGTCATGAGACCCTTGGCATCATACGGCGTAACAGGGAAGCACACTTTCAGCCCCGGGATATGCGCGCAGAGGGAAGTCCAGTCCTGTGAATGCTGCGCGCCGTATTTTGAACCGACGGATACGCGCAGTACGAGCGGCATTTTTAAAACGCCGGCGCTCATGGATTGCCATTTTGCCATCTGGTTGAAAATTTCATCGCCTGCGCAGCCGAGGAAGTCGCAGTACATCAGTTCCACGATCGCCCGTCCGCCGCTCATCGCATAACCGACGCCGGTACCGACGATTGCAGCTTCGGAGATCGGGGAATTGAAAAGCCTGTGATAGGGAAGCGCTTCTGTCAGCCCTCTGTAAACGGCAAATGCACCGCCCCAGTCTCTGTTCTCTTCGCCGTAGGCAACGAGCGTAGGATCTTCATAAAATTTATCGATAATCGGTTCGAAGATTGCGTCTCTGTAGTTGAAGGTCTTCAATTTGGAGAACGGTTTTCCTTCTGCGTCGAAAGCAAATCTTTCTTTCCTTGAAATCTGTACTACGCGCGGGTTTTCTTCCTTCGGCATCAATACGTCCGGTTTGCGGTCTTCCATTTTGTCGACTTTCTGATTGGAGAACATGAGGTCTTCCAGCTGCCGCGGATTTTTCAGGAAATCCATACGCGGGGAAATTTCCGTATCTACGGCCATCGCGCAGATTTTCGTAATGAGTTCTATGCAGCTCTTGTCGATTTCGTCGAATTTTTTTGCCGTAGCGACTTTGGCTTTGACCAGCTTTTTCTTGAATTCATCGACGGAATTTCCTTCGAACCACATATCGATTTCTTCCTTTGTTCTGTAACTCGAAGCATCGGAAGGCGAGTGGCCTGTCGTTCTGTAGGTAAGCGTATCCAGAAGTACGGGTCCTTTCTTCTGGGCCAGAATTTCTTTCTTTCTGCGGATCGCGTCGATAACGGCCAGCGGATTATATCCGTCGACGCGCTCGGAATGCATTTGCTCCGGATTGACGCCTGCGCCCATTCTTGCGAGGATTTCATATCCCATCGTTTCCCCGTTCGTCTGTCCGCCCATTGCGTATTGATTATTGTAGAAATTGAAAATCAGCGGAAGGCCGCCCTTCATATCGCCTTCCCAGAGTTTCTTATACTGATCCATCGTCGCAAAACAGATCGCCTCCCAGACAGGACCGCGTCCGAGAGAACCGTCGCCGATGTTGGCAATGACGATACCCGGTTTCCGGTTTACTTTTTTGAACAGCGCGCTGCCTGTCGCAATCGTTGCGCTCCCGCCGACGATCGCGTTGTTCGGATAAATACCGAAGGGGCAGAAGAACGCGTGCATCGAACCGCCGAGACCTTTATGGAAGCCCGTCTCACGCGCAAAAATCTCAGCGAGCGTACCGTAAACCAGAAAATCGATGGCCAGCTCTTTCACAGAGGTCTGATCCTTTTGCACGACTTTGAGTACGGCGCCGTCGAAATAATTCTCCATGATTTCCATAAGCTCTTTGTCGCTGAGCTTTTGAATCGCGGAAAGGCCCTTGGCAAGAATTTCTCCGTGGCTTCTGTGCGATCCGAAAATCCAGTCGTTCGTATCCAACAAATACGCCTGACCGACGACAGATGCTTCCTGACCGATCGAAAGATGTGCCGGTCCCGGATGGCTGTATTTGATTCCGTTGTATTCGCTCGTCGTTTTGATGCTGTTGATCATCATTTCAAATTCACGGATGATGAACATATCCCTGTAAATCCGCAGAAAATCTTCCGTGGAAAAATTTGCTTTTTCTTCCTCGATCGTCTTTTTATACTGGTTTACGGGCGTATCCTGATATTTGATCCAGCCGCTTTTTCTTACTGTTTTTTGATCGATAAATTGTGATTTTGGCATAAATGGTTACCTCTTTCTTTTATAATCTTTTCTCATTCAAATTCAAATATTCCTTCCCGGATCACTTCGCAGACGGAAGGATGGGGGAATACGAGTTTCTTGACGTCGTTTACGGGCATTTCCGTTTCGATCAGGATTCCGGCGCCGTAAATGATTTCGGAAGAATAATTGCCGATCATGTGTACGCCGATGACATTTCTGTATTTTTTATTAATCAGGATCTTGATAATGCCATCGCCGCCTTCATTTTCCGCAACATACCTTCCGGAATACATCATGGAAAGTTTGACCGCTTCATAATCGATGCCTTTTGCTTTCGCGGTTTCTTCCGTTTCGCCGATCCCGGCAACCTCCGGATTCGTATAGATTACGGAAGGAATCGCATTATAGCGCATCGTATCTTTGATTCCGAGAATGTCGTTGACCGCAACTTCCGTCTCGCGGTACGCCGTATGCGCGAGCATGGAATAGCCGTTGACGTCGCCTGTCGCATAAACGCCGGCGATATTCGTCCGCCCTTTATGATCGGTTTTGATTTTGCCTCTTTCCGTTTCTACGCCGATCGTTTCCAGGCCGAGTCCCTCGGTGAAAGCGCGCCGTCCGATACTGAGCAGTACTTTGTCGGAAGGAACTTCGTATGTTTTCCCGGCAGATTCATAAAGTACTTTGCCGGGCTGCACACCGGTAACTTTGCAGCCGAGATGGAAGGTAATGCCTTTTTTCTTGTAATTATTCAGGAGAATTTCAGAAATTTCCCGATCGGTAGGTCCTGCGATCTTCTCCATCATTTCGATCACGGTAACTTGAGAACCTGCCGTGTTGAAGTAAGACGCCATTTCCAGGCCGATTACGCCGCCGCCGATAATCGTGAATTTTTCGGGGACTTCCTTGAGGTCGAGAATCTCGCGGTTCGTGACGATAAAACCGGATTCCAGGCCTTCTTTGACACCCGGGATCGGCGGGGTAACGGGGACGGAACCCGTCGCGATCAGGAGCTTCGCGCCCGTATACGTCTGATCCGCGGCGGAAACGGTAAATCCTTCTGCGGTTCTTCCCGTGATTTTTGCTTCCGCCATTACGACGGTAACTTTATTTTTCTTGAGTTTGGATTTGATGCCGCTTACGAGCGTATTGACTACTTTGTTTTTACGCTCCACAACAAAAGAGTGATCCAGTTTGATATCCTTTACGGAAACGCCGTATTTTTCTCCGTGCGCGGCGCCGTCGTAAATTTTTGCGGAATACAGGAGCGCCTTGGATGGGATGCAGCCTTCGTTCAGGCAAACGCCGCCGATAAACCGTTTCTCGATCAGCACGGTGTTGAGGCCGGCGTGACCTGCGCGTTCCGCCGCAAGATATCCGGCGGGTCCGCCGCCGATTACGATTAAATCATATACCATGTCAAATACACCTCTTTCTTACTTTATCAAAAGCATTGTAAAATTCTCGAGATTCTTGCAGAGCTCTT
>CABQCN010000114.1 GCA_902462635.1 uncultured Oscillospiraceae bacterium | reverse complement strand
AAAGTTCTGGAAAAATTTCCGAAGCTGGTCGCGATCGGCGCGCATCTCGGCGGATACCGCTGCTGGGAAGAAGCGAACGTCTATCTGGGGCATCCGCGGCTTTACATCGATACCAGCAGTTCGCTGATGTTCCTGTCTCCGGAAAAAGCGGCGGAGATCATTCGCAAACACGGTGCAGATAAAGTATTTTTCGGCACCGATTCGCCGATGTGGCGTCATAAAGAGGAACTTGAACGCTTTAACCGGCTACCGCTTACAGTGCGGGAGCGGGAGATGATCCTGTCCGGCAACGCCTTAAAATTTTTCAATCTCGATTAAAGAATCATGATTTTCATGGGAAGCGCACGTCCGCAGGCGGCGTCCACCGCGTTGGTCGTAAAGGCGTGCGCCACGCGAAATCCAAGTTTTTCGTAAAGGCGGCACGCTCTTATATTTTCTGCGGCTACGCTCAGCCGGATTCCGTCCTCCGGGAAAAGGGAGCGCACAAAGTCGATTGCACATTTCACAAAGCCTTCTCCGTATCCTTGCCCGCAAAGGTCCGGACGCAGCCCGAACGCAATATCCGTATAGGATTCGTCGTCATAGATTTCACGCAATCCGGGATCCTGAATCTGCGCGGACCAGCCAATGGCAATAAAAGCGCAGGGCAATTCCCCGAACGCCGCGCGGTACGCCGCAAAATGCAGCCCGTTTTGGAGTTCTTCCCGCTCCGCAGCGTCGCCGCCGAAACTGTAAATCGCAAAAGGCGGAGGATAGTTCCAGGAAGCGATCTGCTCCGCGGCATCCTCCGTCATTTCCGTAATTCGATAAAGGTCCATTTATGTACGGCCTTTCATGTCGATGCCATCGTCAAGGACGACGGTTTCCGGCGGTTCGAGAAGGCGCTCGGGATTGTGCAGATAGCGTGCCAGAGCGCGCATCGAGGTCGCATAATAATTGCCGTCGCAGATTCGCTCGTCAGCTACCACTTTGATCCCCATTTTACGGCGTTTGGCAAGGCTGCCGTCCGATTTCGTTTCATAAACCGTTTCCTTCTTGCCCATTCCTACAAAAACGGAAGTCGTTCCGAATTCGTAAATATGATGATAAATCGGACGGATTCCGAGGGAACCCATATTTGTCAGAAACATACTCGTATGGAACGGACTGGCCTTGTTGATCACTTTCGGGAGATGGCCGCGCCGATCCAAGAAAAACATAAACTTTACGAACCAGCGTACGAGCCAGGCGGGAAGTTTCCCGAGAATCGATGCGGTATTGTCCGTGTCGTTCTCCATTTCCGTCTTCCGGTTTTCCTCCACGGCTTCATTGAATTTTCTCACCACGTCGGCCAGAGTATCCTCCGGCTCGAAGCGCGGTTTGATAACCGTCGTCAAAGCGTCGTCTCCCGTTCCCCGTTTGATCGACATGGAAATCGTAATCTGGTTGCGCGCAAAGATTTTCCCGTGCATTACAAAACGGTTCAAATACGGCTTTTGGGAAATCAGGCGAATCATTGCGGCAATCATCACATGATACATTTTGAGTCCGGGAAGATCTGTTTCCCCGTGTTCTCTTACAAATTTTTCCAACGCGGAAATTTCGATCTCATCGGAAAAATATACCTGACTGTCGACGCGGGTCGGCATAATGTTTGGAATCAGGAAAAAAAACGGGTCTACTTTTTTGACCCTGTATCCATCGTAACGGTCGCCGAACTTTCTTTTCAGCTGCATCATTTTACAGTTCACCTCATATATCACAATAGTAGCCGTAACCATTTCAGATTAACGGGGACATTGTAACATGAAACGTTCGAAAACACAATTATTCGGCGGATGGAAGATTTATGAATCTTTTTTACGAATCTGTCGTGTGAAATTTGCATATTGACATTCCGGTTCGGATTTAATACTATTGTGATATTCGTATACATAATATTTTTACAGGAGGTTTTTTTGTTGAAAAAAGTTCTTATCTTTATTTTAACAGTTGCAATGCTGGCGTCTGTCGCGCTCATACCCGCGTATGCCGCTCAATGGAACGGGCAGATCGACGCAAGCATCCTGAAGGAAGATTTCGAAGCATACGAAGCAAGCGACGAAGTTTTCAGCGAGGAAACAAACCCGGAAGGAAAGCCGGAAGGGTTTTTGGGGTCCGTTTACGGCGGGATGCCCGACCGTCAGCAGGGCGCCATGATCGTGGAAAACAAAGTCGGCGGTTCGAAGTCGATCCGCTTCTTCAGAGAAGGATTCAGCGGTACGCAGACCGCCAACATCCGTTTCGGCGGTTTCTCCACGGAATACGGCGACGCGGAAGAAATCGCGGTCCAGTTTGCCTTCCGCTTTGAAAAATTCGGTACGCACGGCATTACCGTGCTGGTGGGTTCCGACACCACCGATCCGTCCGAATGGGGCAACGGTGAGAAAAATATATTCGCGATCCGGAACAATCCCGACGATGGTACGGATTCCCCTGCCATCCTTGCAAGGGACGGCGCTGCGGCAGGAGATACGCTGAAAGTAATCAAAACCGGACTCAAGGCCAATACGGATTACGTTCTGACCGCCGTATTTAAACTCGGTTCGGATCAATACAGCGTCCTGCTGAATGGCGAAGTGATCGGTACTTATACGTATCATGAAAAAATGGAAGGCATCAGCGCGCTGCGGATCGACGAGCACGGCTATAGCGAAATCACCGATGAAACGGAACAAAGAATCAAAGCGCAGGATATTGTTTTCATCGACGATATTCAGATCGGAACCGTTTCCGCTTCCGGCGGAAGCAGCAATCTTCCGACACCGTCTCCGACGCAGAAACCGGGGAACAACCCGACAGGCGATAATTCCGACTTGCTTTTCGCAGTGGTAATGCTCCTGTCCGGGATCACGGCTTTCGTCGTGCTCAGGAAAAAAGTATACGGATGATCTTCCGGGCAATCGACGTATTTCTAAAAATCTCCCGGCCGGTTTTTCCGGCACGGGAGATTTTTCTGCCGCATTTCTCTGGGTTGATTATGGGGGTCGATTGTCCCTGCCTTTGAGGTACGGCGCAAATTTACAGATTCTCATTACGGAGCGCATCGATGGGATTGTCTTTGCGAACCTGCCGCATGGCGTAAAGCATCGTGGCAAATACAACGAAGAACACGCTGCCGACCGCGATCGCTACGCTGTACCACGGCACATAGAAGCTGAGTTCTACCGCCGAAACCGTCACCCGGAAGATCAGGTACGTGACAAGCAGCGCAACGGGAAGGCCGTATAAAATTCCTTTCAGGCCGTAAAGGATGCATTCGTAATTCATCATTTTATGGAACCCCTTCTGCGTCGTGCCGATAGATTTCAACATCGCGAATTCACGCCGCCGGAGCTGGATGTTGGTCGAAATCGTATTGAACACATTGGCAATGGCGATCAGAGAAATCAGTATGATAAAGCCGTAAGAGAAGATAGAAACGACGCTGGTATACGCGTTGTCTCTCTGCCGGGATTCCGCGTAATCGTACAGTCTGCCGGCGGATTCGCCGTTTTCTTCCAAATACCGCGCCATCGCTTCGTATACGGCGCCATGGTTTTTCGCCTGAAAAGCAAAGCTCCAGTAAGAGGCGTTCTGCTCCGTCTGCGTCAGCGCAAACATTGTATCCGCCGCACTGTACGGATACAGCAGCAGCAGTTCCTCATTCGTGCCCGGCAGGGAAAACGGCGTTTTACTGCTGACGGTCCCCACGGCGAGCGGAACGCTGTCTGACAGCGCATCGAATTTGATTTTACCGGTTTGGATTTCTTCCGCGTTCGGATCCGTAATGTAATAACAATACGGTTCGTGATCCTCTACATCGTTTTCGATCATCTGGAATTGCGCGCCCGCGGGTAGTTCCGGCGTCGCCAAGCGGCAGCCGGGCGACGGTTTGCCGAATATTTCACTTGTAAACCGCTTATTATTATTGGAATTGTAGGCGACATACGTTCCGGCGGCAATCGCGGCAGGCGACGTTCCGGCGGAGGCCAGATACAACTCCGCATCCGCGCCGATTTCTTTGCAATATTCGCGGTAGGTATCGTCGTCTATGAAAAACATCGACACGCGCATTACCGCAAATTCGCCGTCCGGTGTGGAGATCGTCACCAGCTTTCTCTGTTCTTTCTGAAACGTTACAAATTCCGGGGTTAAACTTCCGAGCGGAACGAGCAGACTGTACGTAGATAAGCTTTTGTGATAAGAAGCGGCCGATACCCCCGGGACTCCGGCCAGCGCGTCGAATACGGTTTGCATTTTTGCTTCCGACTCCGCCGCGCTCAGCTCTTTGTCCGGAACCAGCCGGTAAGCGATGTCGCAGGGGAAGTTGTTCGAATATACCGTTATCGTACTTTTAAAGTATTCGCAGAAACTGCTCGTGGAAATGAACAGTACGATACTGACAAACAGCGACAGAACCGTCGCACGATACCGTTTTTTATTCCTCTTGAAATTTTTAGAAGCCACCATTCCTTCGAATCCGAACAGTTTATAGGTCAGTTTCGATGTCTTTACCTTCCTCGGTTCGATCTTGATTTCATTGGTCTGACGAATGGCGTCAATCGCGGACATTTTCAGCGCCCTTCTCGCCGGACGGTATGCGGAAACCATCACCGTGATAAAGCCAAGCAGGACGGCGACCAGAACGGAGATCCAGGAAACATGACAATTGAGGCGGATATTTTCGTATCCGTAGAACACCATCTGCAGCTGATCCCGGATGCAATAAAAGGTCACCCAGATCCCGCCGATCCCGGAAAGAACCCCCGCCGGCAGACCGACCACACAGAGCGCGGAAGCTTCGAACAAAACGCTTCGCATCAGCTGTCTTTTTGTTGCGCCGATGGATGACAGAAGGCCGAATTGTTTGATCCGCTCATTGACGGAGATCGAAAAAGAATTATAAATCAAAGCGATAGAGCCGAATATCACGATTGCGATCAAAATCGCGGCGAATCCGTACAGCATGGTTTTAATATTATCGTCTTTCATCACGCCGATCGCGCGCAGATAACCGGTATTATAGGCCGCTTCGGTCTGCGAATTCTTTTCATAATTATAATGAGTGGAAAAATGAAATACGTTTTTGGCGTTCCGCAGCGTAAAATACACGCTTTCACTTTTATTTCCGGCATTTTCTTCATAGGCGGTCAAAAGCGTATAGCCCGGCGCCTCGCGTTCTTCGAAACCGGGCCGTTCATAAAAACCTACGACCGTAAAAATACGCGTTTCCGGCGCGGTCAATTGTTCTTTTATGATTAGGTTTTCCGAATTCAGCCGGTCTTCTGTATATTCATAGGTGAGGCCGGTGTTGTTCCAGAGCGTCTCCCCGTCTTCCGAAACGCGGGAGCCCACCGCAAGCGTCAGCGTCTGGCCGAGCGAATATTTTACCCGCCCGTTCGAGGCCAAATGAT
>CABQCN010000113.1 GCA_902462635.1 uncultured Oscillospiraceae bacterium | reverse complement strand
TGGATCTGCTGATTCCCAGCGTGGATTACTGTTTCAGGGTTGATAACGAAATTTATTACACACCCTACTTCTATGGTCAGAATGCCTACGACGAGGAGATTCCTCAGGTTCACTTCTATGTGGTCAGCGCCGTGTACTGCTCTCCTTGGCGCACGGCATGGGGAGAATTGCGATATATGTATATCCTAACCTTTCTCCTGGCGGTAGGACTGATCCTTCTTGTTCGCACCGTAGTCCGGCGCAACCTCATTGATCCGGTCCGGCAGGTAGGAGAAGCCATGGGAAAGATCGAGATCAGAAGGGACTGGCAAATGAATTCCATCCAAGCATGGCAGGAGTGGCAGCTACTGCAGGACGGATTTAAGAAAAATATCGATACCATCCGTATGCAGAAAAATGAGATTACCCGGCTGAATACGGCTTTGGAGTATGCGAGAAAGGCGGAAGAAAACCGGCGGCAGATGACGTCCAATATTGCCCACGAGCTAAAGACCCCCCTGGCAGTCATCCACAGTTACGCAGAGGGCTTAAAAGAGCATGCAGCGGAGGGAAAAAGGGACAAATACATCGACGTGATCCTTGCTGAGGCAGAGCGTACCGATGGCATGGTGCTGGAGATGCTGGATCTTAGCCGCCTGGAGGCGGGCAAAGTGAAGCTGACCCGAGATGATTTTTCCATGATCGCTCTGACCCAATCTATTTTTGAAAAGCTGGAAATGGCGATGCAGGTGAAAAACCTCCAGCTGGAATTTTCCTTCCCGGATGATTTTATTGTCACAGCAGACGAGAGTCGTATCGCCCAGGTGATCGAGAACTTTGCCACCAATGCCATCAAGTACACCTCTGCTGGCGGGCATGTAAAAGTGGAGATTCGAACAGGCCGTGAGAAAACCACATTTGCCATCGAAAATGAGAGTGCGCCGCTGCCTGACGAGGTCCTGAATAAGGTATGGGACACCTTCTATCGGGCGGGTGAATCCCGCTCCGGCGGAGGGACCGGTCTGGGACTGGCGATCGCAAAAAGCATCATCGAGCTGCACGGAGGCAAGTGTTCTGTCCAAAATACAGAAACGGGCGTGAAATTTTCCTTTACAATTTAATCGGTAGCTGTTTTCAAGAAAAAAAGGCAAGACTAACCGGCAATGCTCGGCAGTCTTGCTTTTTTATCAGTTTCGAAATGGCTTGTATTTGTAACAGTTTCTGGATATTTTCTTATGTACGATTAAATAGATCTACGTTAAACATACTGAATATCGATAGCTCCATCTTCACCTTGTTAAATCATCCCAAAGTGCCTCAATGCCTCCGTGATCGCCTTTTCCTTTTCAGGAGGGCAGACCGGTTGTTTCGCATCTCCACTTTTAGGGAGATTGTAATTTGCCCGTTCAATAATCCGTGCTTTCTCTTAACTTGCGCAATATAGAGGTGGCTGACCTTCAGCCCAATATGCTCCAACACATATCCCTTGATTTCCTCATAGGTAACTTTGCTCTCGGCTGCGGTCAAATCCAACTCGTCCAGATTCAACGCTACCTTGATGTGCTGCTTGTATTGAGTTTGGACAAAAGTACAACCGTCTCAACGTGCCCGCTTTGCGGGAACATATCGACCGGCTGCACGCGCCGCAATTCGTACTCTGCCGCGCAGAAGCGCTTCAGGTCGCGGGCAAGCGTGGCGGGATTGCAGGAAACATAAATGACACGCTGCGCACCGGAAGAAAGCACCGCTTCGATCAGGGCGTCGTCGCAGCCTTTCCGCGGCGGATCCAGAATTACGACGGACGGCGTTCCGTGGCGGGAGAGCACCGTGGGCGTAACGTGCGCCGCGTCGCCGCAGTAGAAAAACGCCTCTGAGAACCCGTTGGCGGCGGCATTCTTACGCGCATCCGCAACGGCAGACGGCACCGATTCTACGCCGGCAAGCACCGGCAGCCGCTCCGCCGCGATACCGGCTGAGCGCAGCCGGGACAATAAATAAATTCCGATCGTGCCGATCCCGCAGTAAATATCATAAATCAGGCGCGGCCGCTCCGGCAGAAAATCATATACCACTTCATACAGGCGCTCCGTCTGCGCCGGATTTACCTGATAGAAGGAGAGGGGAGAAATGTCAAAAAAAGGCGCTCCCGTAAAATCTCCGATTTCGTCGCGGATCGACGCTTTGCCGTAAATCCGGCGCAAATCGCCGCGCAGAACGACATTTGTACGCTGCGTATTGGAACAGAGATAAATCGAAGTCACGAACGGCAGCGCAGCGGAAACGGACGAAACATATTCCGCGAGATCCGGCAGGGAAGGCGCGTTGACGACGAGTACCGCCATCGCTTCCGGTGCGCCGCGCCGATTGGTGCGGACCATAAGCGCACGGAAAATTCCCTGCCCGGACGTCTCGTCGTAAGCGGCGATTTTATGAGCGTTAATAAAAGCGGCCGTAAAATTCCGGAGCTTCCGGCACATTTCGTTTTCCAGGCCGCAGCCCTCCTCCGCGCCGAGCGGCACTACCCGGTGAGAATTCGGCGCGTAGAATCCGCAGACGGCCGTGCCGTCCGCGGCGGGCGCAAACGGGTAGACCGCTTTGTTCCGGTAATGGAAGATCTCATCCGCAGGCAAGACAGGCAGCACCAGATCGCCCGCGCCGGAAAATCCGCCGATGCGGGCCAGACAGTCGGCGACCCGCCGCTCCTTATATGCGAGCTGGGAAGGATAGGCCAGATGACAGAACGTACAGCCGCCGCAGCCTTTGGAAAAATTCAGGCAAGCCGGGGGATCGAGCCGCTGCGGCGAAGAAACGGAGCGGGAGAGCATCTTTCCCACCGCGTAAGACTTCGTCACTTTCAGAATGCGAACGGCGCCGCGCTCGCCCGGCAGCATGCCGCGGCAAAAAACGACCATGCCGCCGGAGCGGCCGATGCCGCTGCCGTCTTCGGCAATATCGTAAATATCCAATTCGCAGAGATCGTTTTTCTTCATAGGGCCTCCTGCGGTTTATTCGGCGCTTTTCAGCGATTCCACCATAGAAACCGCTTTGAGACGCCAGTGCATCAGAAAATTGACAAGCATCGAAAATCCGAATGTCAGGAGCGCGGCAAGCACATAGCTGAGCCAGGAAATATCGCGCCCAAACATCACGATTTCCACTTCCGCCGTCGTTACGACGAACGCGTGGAGCCAGACCCCGAGCGCAAGCCCCAAAACGATGCCAAACAGCGTCAGGATTACGGATTCCCGGAAAATATAGGCGGTCACTTCTTTGTCGGTGAACCCAAGTACCTTGATCGTAGCCACTTCGCGGATCCGCTCCGTGATATTGACGTTCGCCAGATTATAGATTACGATCACGGCCAGCGCCGCCGCGCACACAATCAAGACGACTACGACGATATTCAGGCTGCCGATCGCATCCGAGAAGGCATCCTTCGTATGGTGCGTAAAAGAAACGGAAGTAACGGATCCCAAAGAGAGCAGCTCGGACGCCATCTGCGCGGCCTCCGCATCGTCCGGATCAAGCCCCTCCGGAAGCAGGCCGGCGCAAAATTCAAACGCAGGCGCCTCTCCGAACGCGTCTTCATATAATGAAGGGAGGATATAGATATAATTATATACGTAATTCTCCGCCACGGCGGTGACGGTAAAATATTTGCGCGCGCCTTCGTCCACGGTGAAACCGATTTTATCGCCCGCCTCGACTCCGAGCTTCTTGGCGAGCTTTTCCGTAATGATGACGCCATTCTCGGTCAGGGAATAGAACTTCCTGTTCTTTTTTGATTTTTCTCTGGAGTGCAGGGAGAAAAAATCCGCGCGCAGATCATCCGATTCGCCTTCCGCGCAATCGGGGCTAAGAACATACGCGTGGAAGAAATCGCTACCATCCTCCGCGTACGCATCGATATATTTTTGGTGATAGGGGAGATATTCGGCGCCGTATTTTTCTAAAACCGCGGCCGCCCCGGAATTTGCAAAGTCCGTATGGGAATTTACGGCGGCGGTGAAATCATACAGCGTTACCTCGCTGAACTGTTTGCCGACGATATCGGAAATCGAATTTTTCAGGCCGAATCCGGTCAGCATCAGCGCCGTACAACCTGCGATGCCGATCACGGTCATAAAGAGGCGCTTCTTATAACGAAAGATATTCCGCGCCGTTACTTTCCGGATAAAAGGCAGCCGCTTCCAGAGCGGACGGATCCGCTCCAGCAGGATCCGCTTCCCCATCTTCGGCGCTTTTGGCAGCATCAACGCGGCAGGCGTTTCTTTTGTGGTATTGACGCAGGCCGCGGCCGTAAAGATTTCCGTACAGAACAGCGCCGCCAGCGTCGTCGCGGCGCCGAAGCCCCAGAGGAACGGCGTCTCGATCGCAGGAAGCGTATACAAAATGGAATATGCCGCAAAAATCGCCCTTGGAAACAGATTGTACCCAAGCAGCAGCCCCAGAACGCTTCCGGCAACCGTAGCGGTGAAAGAATAAAAGAGATATTTAAAAAGAATTTTTGTTTTTCCGTAACCGAGCGCCTTCATGGTGCCGATCTGAATCCGTTCTTCTTCCACCATGCGCGTCATCGTCGTCAGACAGACGAGCGCGGCGACCAGAAAGAAAAATACGGGGAATATTTTTGCAATGGCGTCGACCTTCTCCGCGTCGCCCTCGTAGCTTGCAAAACCGACGTTGCTGTCCCGGTCCAGGACAAAAGCCGTTCCCCCAAGCAGCGCCTCGATTTCTTCTTTCGCGGCATCGACGGTATCCTGATACGCACTGCCGTAGGGATCCAGGTCCGCCGCACCGCGTACCGTCACGGCGATCTGGGGGTACAAACCTGCGGCATCCAGCGTTGTAAAGCTATCTTTGGTTGTATAAAGAATGTAATCGAGCCGGCCCGTACCCACCGTGCTGCTGCCGAGTTCAAAAGAAATAAATTCCGGCGAATCCGCCGTGCCTACGATTTTATAGGAGCTTTGGAGGCCCGGATATTCTCCATCAAACGTAATCGTATTCCCGATGTCCATCAGACTGTTGAACTCTTTTGTCCGCAGTACGACGCATTCCTTCTTGTTTTCCGGAAAACGGCCTTCTTTTAAAGTAAGCGTGTTGATCCGCTCCGGCAGGCTGATGAATTTTGCAGCGGCGGTTCGTTCCTCCAGCGACAATATTGCCTCTGCGGTATACACCCCTTCCGCGTCGTCTACCGAATCCAATGCGCTGATTTTATCGGCGTCTTCCTGCGTGAGTCCGGAATACGAAGCGGCGCAAAGATCCATAAAGTGATTGTTTTTATAATACTGATCCGCCGTAAGAAGCATATCGTCCGACGTGGATTTGACACCGGCAAATACGCCGGTTCCCAGCGCCACGATCAGAAGGATCGAGAAAAATCTGCTGGCAGTCCGCAATACGGTTCGTTTGATTTCTGTAAAATAGGCTTTCATCTTTTCGTCACCACGCGATCTGATCCACCGGCACGGGCGTTTCGTTGCACGTAATATTCTGTATGCGCCCGCTGCGCATCGTAATGACCCTGTC
>CABQCN010000112.1 GCA_902462635.1 uncultured Oscillospiraceae bacterium | reverse complement strand
GCTATATATGTGATATAATAAAAACGTTGTATTAAAAATAAAAAGACGGAGGGGCACGGATGCGAAAATTTTTATACGCATTTTTATTATTCGGGGTATTTTATTTTTCTATAATGATGATTACCTGCGGCGCCGCGGATCATTTCGACTATGAGTTTACGGAAGACGGCGGGGCGGTCCTCACAAAATATACGGGGCGCGATACGGTTGTCGACGTTCCGTCCGAACTTGGCGGGGTTCCGGTCCGTGAAATCGGGCCGGAAGCGTTTTTGGGATGTCAGCGGATTACGGCGGTCGTTCTCCCGGAAAGCGTCTTGCGGATCGGGGATTATGCGTTCGAATACTGCGCCTCTCTTACCGATGTCGAAATTCCGGAAGGCGTAGTATCCCTGGGAATCGGCGCGTTCAAAAACTGTTCCGCAATGAGGACCGCCGATTTGCCGGAGTCTCTTTCGGCGATTGGCGGAAGCGCATTTGAAAATTGTACGGCGCTGGAACGGATCGAGATCCCCGGACAAATAGACAGAATCGATCGTTATGTATTCTCCGGATGCGTTTCTTTGCGGGAAGCGGTTTTCCCGGCCGCCCTGGAGGGAATCTATGAAAAGGCTTTCCGCGGCTGCGCCAGTCTGGAGAATATCCAGCTTCGGAACAAAACGATTTATATCGAGGATTACGCGTTTGAGGGCTGCACCGCGCTGGAAAGCATCGCTTCGGCAGGCAGTCCGTCTCAAATTTATAACGGCGCCTTTACCGGCTGTGAAAATTTAAAGACGGTGAAATTCGCAAACGTCGGCGAATCCTTTGAAATTTATTGGGGTGCGTTTTACGGCTGTTCTTCTCTGGAACATTTTACGATTCCGGAGGGGGCTTATTTCCTCGGAGACAATGTCTTCAACGGATGCGCCGGACTGAAAACGGTACGGATCCCGGAGAGTACGTATTTTATCGGTAATTATTTATTTGAGGGCTGTTTGAATCTGGAAACGGTCTATGTAAGCGAAGACTCGTATGCGCTGGAATACGTGCAGCGAAATAATTTGCCATATATCATCCTCTCGTTCCTGTTTGGAGATGTGGACCGGAACGGCGAAGTCAACGGGATCGACGCCATTCTGCTGCTCCAGTATCTTGCGGAGTGGGAGACGGAACTCGATCTTGCGGCCGCCGACGTGAATTGCGACGGAGTAATCAACGGGATCGATATCAGTATTATTTTACAATATTTGGCAGAATGGGACGTGGAATTGGGAAAAACTTGAAATGACTGGCAGAAAGCTTTATAAATGTTAAATTATTGACAAATAGAGAAGAAATGATGATTTAAAAATAAAAAATGATTGACACTGATCTGAGTTCTTGATATTATAGAGACAACACATTGTCATATATGAAATTTTTATTATGATGATAATATAAACGGAGGTATTTTTATGAAAAGAACTGTTTCATTGTTGGTTGTCATGGCTATGATACTGACAACCTTTGCGGGCTGGTCGCTCGTGGCGGCGAGTCCTGCTGATGCTTTCATCGCGACATTTGATGAGGCGTTTGGTCCCGCAATCGGCGCGACGGCCCCGGTAACGAGAGCTTTTGAGTATAATAAAGGGGATGAAGCAAGGGCGACTGGCTGGATCGGAGGAGTATTCGACGCAAGCTCCACATTGGTTTATACGATCAATGACGGGGCGGAAGGCGAAATCCCGATGATTGCGGCGGAAGAGGGCGTTGTCAATGCAATCAAAGGGGCATATGCGGATGCGACATTCTTCTCGCGTTTTGACGTGAATATTAAGGATGCGCTAGCGGCCGCACATGTAGAGGGCACACGCTCCACCATCCGGCTGTACATAAAGAGACCGGATAACAGTAAATTTTTATTTGCTACCTTTACGGCAAAGGCGCCGGAACTGCCGTTTGAATCCGACGATACGCACGCTTACAAATTATCCGAAACGGCCATCGCCCTGCAAAGCTGTGTTGAAATCACCCCTTCCGAAGGCGGCGAATATGTCAGCGTAATCACGAAGGCCGGCAATCCGCAGGATCCTTATTTTGGAATCGTGGGCCTGAACGTTCCCAGCGATTACAAATATATGGCGGTTAAATATGCATGCGCATCCAACACGAAAATCGAGGGGAACAACCATTATATCGCCACTGCAAAACTTTCATTCGGCCAACCGGGTTCCTATACAACACCGGACATGCTGGCCGATAATGCGTGGCATCTTAAGATCTATGATGTAACCACCAGTTTTACCGGAGTAGGCAGCGATCCGATTACAATGGTAAGATTGCTTCCGGGAAATGCGATCGATAAAGAAGTCCGTTTTGCATACGTTGCGTTTTTCAAGAGCGAAGCGGACGCGCAGGCTTATGACACGGAATATTGTGAAAGATATACGTTAAACGATATGGATCCGCCGGAGCGGACGGAAGTAATTCCGAATGCATTGGAAAAGGTTCCGGAATATACGTTTGATTTTGATGCTCTGGAAGCCGGTTATGATTTATTAACTCCCTATGGCGGAGGCGCCAATCCTTTCCGCTCGCAATGGACTCCCACGGCTTTGGTGGAAACAGGCGGTTCTTTCATAAAAGTTATGGAGGACAACAGCGCGGGATTCCATTTCTTCTCGCAGGCAAAATTTGATGACAGATGGAAAGGCGCCAGCGAAATTTCTTTTGATCTGAAGGCAAATGTAGCGGGTAAAAATTTCTGTGGTTTTTATGTCAGATCGGGAGCGGAAGGAAGTATTCCTCTTTATGAAAATGACGGGGCCAGGGCCGATTCTCAGAATAGTACGACGGGAACGACCGGCGTCGGTTTTTCCTTCAGAAATTTGGACAGTGGCAAGCAGGGAATCGAAATTTTTGTCAAATATTTTGATAATGATTTAAATAAACTGCAGGTGAAAGGGCATATTTTTGAAAATGTTATTGAGAATGCGGCGGTGTTCCATTCTTATAAAGTTGTTGACGATGATGCGGGTACGATCAGTTTTTATATAGATGGCACATTATTTGCGAAGGTTACTTATGCGAATGCAAAAATGACGGAAAGCCCTATGTATTCTGAAAAATACTATAGCAAGGCGCAGATCCTCGACGCTTCGGGAGCAGTTCTGGAGACGGTTGAAAATGCTTTGATTTCAACGCAGTCTACAATTGGTTTGGGAACGCGTGCCGAGACTTTATATGTCGATAATATAAAACTTACTCAGTATACGCCTCCCGTTGCGGAGAAAACCATTTCAACTAACAAAACGACGTACGCCGTAGGCGAACCGATCAAAGTTACTTATAATGGCGCCGTAAGAGAAAACAGCGACTGGCTCTGCATTTATGCCGGCGCGGAATCGACGTATGGCGAACCAGGCGGACCGACATCCATACAATATGCGTATATCGGCGGAAACGGAACGGTTGTTTTCAACGATATCAACAATAAAGTCTCCGGCAACGACAGGACCGCGCTGCACTCCTCTTTGGATGTGGCTTATAATGAGACCAATAAGATTTTCTATCAGGTTCAGAGCACCGCAGAGAGCCTTGCCACGCTTGCTCCCGGAACATATCATGTCCTGATTCTCGGCGGCGGCAGCTGGTATGACGTGGAATCAAGCAAGATCGTATTTACGGTGGAAGAGGGTCCGGTCAGCGTCACCTCTCTTGATGAAATCAGCCAGCCGGGAGAGTATAAGCTCGCAGGCGATATTGCCGGGACGCTTACAATTGAGGATGGCGAATATACGATCGATCTGAACGGATTTACCTGGGACGGCGGTCTGTCTATTAAAGGCGGGAACGTTACGATCAACGATTCCAGCGAAGAAAAGACGGGCGTTATAACAAGCAGCACGTCTGATGTTATCGAATTGCCTGCCGGCTCCACTGCCGAGTTGACGCTGAATGAAATTATGATCGTCGGAACTGCAAGCGGCTGTGACGGCGTATTTGTAAGAGCCGGTAAAGTAACGATCAACAACTGCTTCATTACGGCTGTAAGTTCTGCGGTACAGAATAGAACGGCTGCCGGTGAAATCATCATCAATGACGGATTATATTATTCTGCGAATAATGCGTTGAAATTAAATGATAATGCCACGATTACAATCAACAAGGGCATATTCGTCGGTGCTTTCCTCGTAGGGGATGCGGCGACGAGACCGGAAGGCGCCCCGACTTTTGTTGCGGGACCGAATACAATCGGATTTACCGAGGAAGTTGAAATCCCGGAACTTGGTACGGTAACGGCATCAATCTATTATATCATCGGTGATGTAGACGGAGACGATAAAGTCGACGGCACAGACGTTACCCTCTTACTGCAGTATCTTGCGGAGTGGGATGTCGAGATAGACGAACTGAATGCGGATGTCAATTGTGACGGTGTAGTGGACGGTAAAGACGCAACGCTCCTGCTGCAATATATGGCAGATTGGGAGGTTGAGCTTGGTCCCCAAACGGCCGCTTGAAAGTTGGCATGATTTGGATTGGACATTCGGGAGAAAATAAGATATAATGAATCCATCCTGAGAATTGGGATACCCTCATTATAAAATGAGTTTTGCCTGCAGCCCCAAACGGGGTTGCAGGATCTGTATCAAGTAAAACGGAGGCAAAAATTATGAAGAGAATGGTTTCAATTGTTCTGGCCTTGTTTGTTTGTGTTACGTCTATGGGAATGTTCGGTATTTTTGCAGACGGAGATGCGACAGTGCAAGCCAGTACGGTGCAGGGAACTGCGGGAAACACCGTTGAAGTGACTTTGACGATGGCCAATAATCCGGGAATCAGTTTCCTGAAGTTGAGAATTGGTTATGACAAAGATGTTATGACTTTAACGGCGGCGGAAGATTTAGGCGGATTAGGCGACGCCAGATTTACCGCAAGCGAGAATTATACATATAATCCATATGTATTGACATGGGCAAGCGCCGGCAATTTCAACGGAAATGGCGCGATTGCGAAATTGACGTTTGAAATCAACGAAAATGCTGCAAGCGGAAGCACGGACGTTACGGTGGAATGCGCGGACTGCAACAATCAGGCTTTGCAGGATGTTACGGTGGCAACCATCAACGGCAAAGTGGAAATCGTATCGGTAAAGCCGGAGTTTACGCTTAGCGATGCAGAAGGTACGATTGGCGATGAAATTGTAGTAAACGTATCGATTAATAATAACCCGGAAATTTCTTATTTCCGTTTAAGAGTCGGATATGATGCTGATAAATTAAAATTACTCGAAGCGGAAGAAACCGATCTTTTTAAAGGGATGTTTACGTTTGGTCAAAGTATAGACAACAATCCGTATGTTCTTTCTTGGGCGAACGTAAATAGTTCGAATAAAAACGGAGTCGTCATTACTCTTAAGTTCAAAATTTTAGATAAGACGACGTCTATCGGAACGACGGATATCACGCTTGAAATTGCGGAAATTACGAAAACGAACGGTCCTGGAGACATCGTTAATATCACAAACAATTTTAATGGAAAGAACAGTGTTGTT